>JASHSD010000038.1 GCA_030036985.1 Bryobacteraceae bacterium | reverse complement strand
AGTTGCTGGTCTGCACCGCCACTTCCTGAATGGCGTCGACGCCGGGCTGCGTCTGGGCTGCCGCGTAGGGGAAGCCGAAGTTGGTGGCATCCATGCCGTCGACATGATAAGCATAAGAATTCGCTTCGGCGCCGTTGATTTTCACTTCCGAATTCGGCACATAATAAACTCCCGGTACCACGTTGAGCACGTTATTGGGATTGCGAATGCCCGAGCTGCCCGCGTTCGCGCTGCCGACACCGAGCATCGGCAACTGGTCGAGAGTCTGAACCTTGACGTTGGCGCTGATGTCGCCGGTTTCCGTCTTGAGCAGACTGGCTTCGGCGCTGACCGTCACGGATTCGTTCTCCGATCCGATTTCGAGCGGCACGTCGACCCGCAGCACCTGCGCGGCTTCCACCGTAATGCCGGAGCGGACAAATTTCTTGAAACCCGGAACGGTGACCGTTATTTCATACGGCCCCACGGGCAATTGCACCAGCGTGTAATTTCCCGTTTGGGTGCTGACGGTCGGAAATACCGCTCCGGTGTCCTGCTTGTTTCGCCTGAATCCGAGCGTTCGCCACAACGGCTCCGGTGGAGTCGGTGACTGTGCCGGTAATCGTCCCGCGATCGCTCTGCGCGAAGGCCGCGGCCGCGAGCAACAGCTGGAAGCACAAACACTTCAACATGACGCGTATGAACCTCTCTCTTCGCCCGCACACACACTTGTGGCGCCGCGGGTGAAGCCGATAAAGATTTGAATTTCCTGAAGCTTGCGTTGGACAATTGCCAACTGCTGTGGAAGTTTATAACAGCCGCGGGTCCCTGTCAAAATAGAATTGTGAGATTTCAAACGCGCGCGTCGAAAATGTTTATTTCATACATTCGGTTATTTATGTACGAAAGCGGGCCGGTTTCTCAGAGCAGGATAATGCGTTTGCGCACGGCGTAGAGAATCAAATCCGCCGTTCCATGCAGGGAAAGCTTCCGCAGGATATGTCCGCGATGGGTCTCCACCGTCGTCGGACTGATACTGAGCAGATTGGCCACTTCCTTGTTGGCCCGGCCTTCGGCGAGCAACTGCAGGATCTCGCGCTCGCGGTCGGTCAGCAGTTCGTAGCTGTCGTCGAGGCCCTTCGATCGCAGCTCCTCGACGTAATCCTCCTGCAGCATACGGCTGACTTTGCGGCTCAGAAACGCCCGGCCCTGCGCCGCGTTGCGAATCGCCTCCAGCACGTCTTCGCGCGGGGAATCCTTCAGCAGGTACGCCTTCGCGCCCGCCTTAAGCGACTGCAGCACGTAGCTCTCATCGTTGTGCATGCTGAGAATCACGATGGCGATCGCGGGCTTCACGGCCAGAATCCGCCTCGCCGCTTCGATGCCGTTCATCTTCGGCATCGCGACGTCTATGATCACTACGTCCGGCGAATGCCTCTCGGCCAGTTCGAGGCACTCGCGGCCGTCCGCGGCCTCGGCCACCACCGTGAAATCCGGTTGCCGGTCCAGCAGGGCGCGCAGTCCGTCGCGCACAACGGCGTGATCGTCAGCGAGCAATATACGAATCGGCGGCATGAGTCCGCGTTTCGACCCTTTCCGGCAGCGGCAGTTCGGCGGCGATCGTGGTTCCCCGTCCCAGGTGGGACTCGATGCGGAATGTCCCGCCGAGACGGCCCACGCGCTCCTCCATTCCGAGCAAACCCAGCCCGCGCACGGACGTCTTGTCGAAACCGCGGCCATCATCCTGGACGGAGAAAGTCACCCGGTCGGTTTCGTTCGTGACCGTGACCTGAAGATTGCGCGCGTTGGCGTGGCGCGCGGCGTTGTGCAGCGCCTCCTGGGCGAGGCGATAGATGCATGTCTTGTGCTCGTCCGGCAGATCGTCCGAAGCGGGATCGGCGTTGACGCGGACGTTGAGGCCGGTGCGTTTGGCCATTTCGCGCGCATGCCAGTTGAGCGCGGGAATCAGTCCGAAGTCGTCGAGCATCGAGGGACGCAGCAGCAGGGCGAGATCGCGCACCTGATTCAAAGTTTTTTCCGCAATTGACGCGATGGAAAAAACGCTGCGGCGCATTTCGCCGAGGTCCGGATCGGCCGCCGCGTTGCCCGCTTCCATCATGATGGCCGAGAGCGACTGGCCCACTTCGTCGTGCAACTCGCGCGCGAGGGTGCGACGTTCTTCTTCCTGTGCGCGCACCAGTTTCGCCGAAAGAGCCTGCAGATCGGCGCGCGCTTCCGTGGTTTCCTTGAGGCGGCGCTCGACTTCGCGTTCCAGACGGCGCGTGACCGCGACGGTGACGATCGCCAGCACAATCCCGCCCAACAGCACGATGCCGAACGTGACGTAGAGAGACCATCTCAGATTTTCGGCGGACGCGGACAGTCGCTCTTCCGCGCGATTCAGGCCGCGTTCGTTGATTTCGGCGATGCGGTCCGCGATCTGCAGCATGGTGGTGCGGCGCGGCACGAGCTGTTCATAAAAGTAGGTGTAGCGAAGCTTGTTGCGCTGGGCCGGCGTCCACTGAAACGCGGTCTCGACCACCTGCCACCATTCGTCGATCTCAGCGCGAAGCGCGAGAAACGTCTCCTGTTCCTCGGGGTCGAGAGTGCGCGCGTAGTCGTCGAGAGCGGACTTGGTCTGCCGCTGGATGGCGAGGACGTCGGCGCGCTGCGCAGCGCCGCCCGCGGCGTCCGGAGACAGCAGGAAATCCCGCATATCGGTCCCGGAAAGATAGATATCGGAGCGGATCTGTTCGAGCGTCTGGAGGCGTCCGAGGAAGGCCTGGCGAATGCGCGTCTCGTCGCCGCGCACGCGATCGAGCAGCACCAGGGTGCCTATGGCGGCGGCGAGAATGAACAGGATCAGACCGCCGAAACCGGCGGAGAGAACCAGCAGCGGACGGAGCTTGCGCAACGCGGCATTCACGGTTGGCAACCCAACGCCACATAGTTTTTAGTGGGGTCAGGCCTTCGGGCCTGCGGCCGGGCTTCTGCCCGGCGATTTGCATGACTCCAGGCCGCCCGGAAGGGCGGCTGCAGGGCCGAAGCCCTGGCACCACCTAATAAGGCTGGAAAAACTACGTGGCATTCAGATTGGCAATCCGCCATGCTTCCGGAGAGAAGGATCATCCCGCTCCGTAACCAGACTATCGCGGTCTGCGCCGGTCTCAAAATCCTGTCTCGACAGGATAGTCTTTGAGCGCCGGAAAAGTCAGACTGAACTCATGCAAAGCTTTCGATACACCAACCTGGTAGTCGCCGCGGGGCTCTTCATATTCGGCGCCGCGTGCGCAAAGAAAAAGGTAGCTGTCGCGACACCGCCTCCGCCGCCACCTGCAACCACCGCGCCCGCCGCGCGCGCGACCCCGACGCCGTACCGCCCGTCGCCTTCACAGCCTGTGGCGCAGTCGCGGCCGTCGACCTATCCCAATGCCGCGACGCGAGCGAAAATCGACGAGTTGATCGCGCGCATTCAGGACGCCTATTTCGATTACAATCAGCACACGCTGCGCAGCGACGCCATCTCCACGCTGGCGTCCGACTCGAAGGAACTGGCCGATATTCTCCGGCAGTACCCGGGTTACAAGCTCAAGATCGAAGGCTTCTGCGACGAGCGCGGCTCGGCTGAATACAATATCGCGCTGGGCGACGCCCGCGCCAAGGCCGCGAAGGATTATCTCGTCAACGCCGGCGTAGCCGCCAATCAGCTTGACACCGTGAGCTTCGGCAAGGAAATGCCGGTCTGCACGGATCACGATGAAACCTGCTGGCAGAAGAACCGCCGGGTGCACATCGTAGCGGAAAAGCAGAACAGCTAAGAGTCTCCAGGAAATAATCGGACACGCGACTTTAGTCGCGTCTCTGAACCCATCTGAAAGGAACAAGATCACACAGAGCGTCTGAATACGAGTAGTCGGTGTGTTACCTTGAGGGGCAGCGGAGCGAACCAATGCGAACGCTGCCCCTTGTTTTATTTGCCCTGACTACCGGGACGGCTGCCTTCAGCCAGAACCGCCCGCCCCTCCCCGTAGCGCCCATCCCGCCCGATCCTCTTGAATTAGTCACCGGTCCCACGCAGATTCCGGCCACTCCCGCGGAACGCGGCGCCTTTGTCGCGCTCATGATCGGAGCCCAGGAACACTATGCAATGCATGCGCGCGGAGGCCCCGCACACGTTCTGCAGATTTCGTTCAACGCCACCGCTTCCACGCTTTACCAGGGCGGCGCGGGCCAGTTGCGCGAAACCTGGATCTCCGGCCAGAACTGGCGTTGGGACGGGAGCCTCGGCAGCTACACCTTCCTGCGCATCAGCTCCGATGCCGCGATTTACGACGAGAATCCCAACGCGCCGATTCCGCTGCGCCTCAAGATGCTGGCGAACGCGGTCTTTGCCCCGATCCAGGGCGCGCCGCGCCGCGCCACGCTGCGGTCTGCAAGCGTCTCCTGGAAAGGCGCGCAGATCACCTGCGTGCTTCTCTCGGCCGCGGGCAATGCGCAAACGAACGCCGAGGGCCGTCAGTGGTACGAAACCGAGTATTGCATCGATCCCGCGACCGGTCTGCTCGACATCGCCTCCATCGCGCCGGGCATCTACACGGTCTACGATTACGCCAACGCGCTGAAGTTTCACGATCGCGTGCTCCCGGGCAGGGTCATCATCTGCGAAAACGGGACGACCGTTGTCGATGCGCAGTTGACCAGCATCGCCGATACGGATGCGAAGAACAAGACGCCGTTCATCCCCACGTCGCAGATGGTGGCTCAGGGAACGGCCACAGCGCTGGGATCGCCAACCCGGTTTCCGATGCCCGCGCCCGAGCCCACGCCCGGCGGCGTTGTGCAACCCGCGATTGTCCATGCCACGATCAACGCCGAAGGCAAGGTGCTGGAGTCGGAAGTGCTGTAGACATCGAGCGTGAGCGCGGCGGCCCTCAGCTTCGTCAACGGGATGAATTTCGGCGTTCAGAAAACAGCCGGCGGCGCCGCGCCGCTGGAGCGCGAAGCCTATATCAACGTCCGTTTCCGGCCGCGGCAGTAGCTCATCATAGGTATGGCGACGGTGGTATGGCGACGGTGCACATCCCGGAAAACGAAGCGGCGCGCGACTTGCCGCTCTTCCGGCCCATGTGCGCGCCGAGCCGCGCGGACGGCTGCTGTCGGAGTCTCTGGCTCTGGCTGAAGCCCATGCGAAAGAGATGGGCTTCGAGCCGGTAATGGATCCGGGGTTCGCCGCCGATCTGGAAGAGATTATCCGCAATCGCAAGCCCCGCGATACGTCGGCGTGTCTGGATCAGCATCATCGAACTAATGCACCGGAAATAACCGGGCAGTTCTATGCGGTTGGGACACGCGACTTCAGTCGCGTCTTTAAAATGTCGCACCCAAAAACAAATGTGGCGCCAAAAAACGCGACTGAAGTCGCGTGTCCGGTTATTCCCTGGACACTACACTACCGGGCCGGGACCGGCGCCGACCAGGAAGGCCGCAAAGCCTTCGTTTCCACGCCCCCACAATACGTGATATAAATACGATCAATCCTCATTCAGGATCAGGAGAAGCAACATGCACCGAACGACGAAGATTTCCTCAACGTTTGCCGTGTGCGCGGCAGCCGTGCTGGCCTTGACGGTCGCCTCTGTCAGCAAACCAGCCACTTCCTCCGTGAATCTGCCTATGGGCAAAGTTCAGCTGAGTTCCGCCGGCGCCATGGCCTTCGGGCCGGGCGGCATTCTGTTTGTGGGCGATTCGATCGGCGCGCGAATTGTAGCCATCGATACAAAAGACACGAAAGCCTCAGGCAACGCGAAAATTAACGTCGAAGGCGTCGACGCGAAGATCGCGGCGCTCGTGGGCGTAACGCCGGATCAGATCGTGATCAACGACGTGAAGGTGAACCCGCTGTCGAAGAACGTCTACCTTTCGCTTTCGCGCGGCCGCGGGCCGGATGCGGCGGCGCTGATCGCCAAGGTTGAAACCAATGGCAAAGTGAGCCTGCTCCCGTTCGACAACGTCCACACCGAATCGATCAGTCTGGTGGACGCGCCGGCGGAGGGCACGGGCGCGCGCAACCCGCGCATGCAGACCATCACCGACATGAATTATGTCGATGGCAACGTGATGGTCGCCGGTCTGTCGAACGAGGAATGGAATTCGGCGCTGCGCTCCATCCCGTTCCCGTTCAAGAACGCCGATAAGGGCGCGACGCTGCAGATCTGGCACTCTTCGCACGGGCGGTATGAGACGCAGGCGCCGATCCGGACCTTCGTTCCCTACAGGATCTCGGGTCAGGAGTATGTGCTCGCAGCCTACACCTGCACGCCGCTGGTGAAGATTCCGTTCAGCGAGCTGAAGCCGGGCGCACAGGTTAAAGGCGCGGAAATCGCCGATCTCGGCGCGGGCAACCAGCCGCTCGACATGGTGCCTTATAAGAAGGCCGGCCACGACTACATCCTTATCGCCAACACCAGCTTCGGCGTAGTGAAACTCAAGGCCGATAACATCGAGACTTATCCGGCCATCAATTCGCCGCAGCGTACCGATGTCGCCGGCGTGCCGTACGACAAGATCGAAGGCCTGAAGAACGTGCAGCATCTGGCGCAGCTCGATTCGTCGAACGTGCTGGTGATGACCGGCCAGCCGGGTCCCGGCCCGGTGTACAATCCGGGACCGCCGGTGGGTCCGATCAATCTCACCACGGTGGCGTTGCCGTAGTTTTTCCGAGGTTGGCGGTATCGATCGATGTTGCGTGTGAGGCGGGCCGCGATTGCCGCGCTGCTCTCGCTGGGGTTAATCGCGGCCTCGCCGAACATTTCCATCCGCTTTGAAAACGGCGCGTTTCAGGTAACCGGCTGGCAGGCGTCGGCTCACGCGCCTGCAAAAGGTTGGTCCTCCGTTTTCGCCGTCTACGCGGGCACGGGCGATGTGCCGGCGCTCCTCGGCTCTTACGCCGTCGAAGGCGGCGAGCTTGTTTTCCATCCGATGTGGCCGATCGCCCCGGGCGTTCACTACCGGGCCGTCTTTACTCCGATCGCCGGCGGCCCGCGCATAGAGAAGTCTTTCGACGGCCCTCCGCGTCCCACCAATCGCATCGCGCGCGTGGAGCAGGTGTATCCTTCGGGCGATACTTGGCCCAGCAATCTGCTGCGGCTGTATGTCTATTTCTCCGCGCCCATGAGCCGCGGTGAAGCGGCCCGGCACGTCCATATGCTTGACGACACGGGCAAGGAGTTAGGCGGCGCCCATGCGGTTTTCCTTCCGGGAGAAGAGTTGTGGGACCCGGCGTTCCGCCGTCTGACTATGACGTTCGATCCGGGACGCATCAAACGCGGGCTGACATCGAACGAAGCCATCGGACCACCTCTGACCGAAGGGAAACGCTACACGCTGGTGATCGACGCGGACTGGCCGGACGCTCGCGGCGTGCCCATGGCCGAAGGCTTTCGCAAGGTCGTTCGCGGCGGACCCGCGCGCCGTATTCCGCCGGACCCGAAACAGTGGGACGTGAAGGCGCCCCGAACGGGATCCAATGAGCCGCTCGTCGTGGATTTTCCGGTTCCCATGAATTACCCTCTGCTGCAGCGGATGCTGCGGGTCGCGGGCACGCATGGCGATGTCAGCGGCGCGATCCGCATCGACCGCAATGAAACGGAGTGGCGCTTCACGCCGGGACAGCCTTGGGCGGCGGGAACCTATCAGCTGGTCGTCGAGACAGGGCTGGAAGATCTGGCGGGAAACCACATCGGTCAGCCGTTCGACCTCGACGTTTTCAATCGTGTGACCGAGCACATCACCACCAATACCGTTTCCCTGCCGTTTACGGTGCGGTAGCTGTATTGAGTTTCTACATTCCATGGCCGGCAGAATGGCGGCACAGGCTTCAGCACATCCGGGCCGCGGCGGCCCGTCACCACAATCGGAAACTGCGTTCCCATGTAGGGCAGGTTGTTAACCTGCGGCGGATTGGCAATCCGCCTGGCCTGGAACGGCCAAACCGTGGGTTTCCGCAGAGCCTGTGGGTGGCCCCCTGAAGGCCGGCCGAAGCGCTGAAGCGCCTCCCACATTACGAAACCATTTTGTATACTGTACATGTACAAAATACAAAATGACACTGCGCATCGACATCAAATCCTCCGTCCCGGTTTACCGCCAGATGGTCGACGGTCTGCGCGTTTTGCTGGTCAACGGCGAACTGAAACCCGGCGACCAATTGCCGCCGGTGCGCCGTCTTGCCATGGATCTCGGCGTTCATTTCAATACTGTGGCCGAGGCCTATCGCACCCTCGCCAATGAAGGATGGCTCGAAATCGCGAGGCGCAGCGGAGTCAAAGTGGTCGCGCGCAAGGCGCCGCGGCGGCCGCGGACGGACATGGCTGCAGGCTTCGAGAGCCGGCTGCGTGGCCTGATCGCCGAAATGCAGGCCGGCGGATTTTCCCGCGAAAACATCGTGCGCGAACTGCGCCGTCTCGCGGAAGCATTGGAGGCTCTCTGACAAATGACACCGGTATCTCCAGTATTGGCGGCGCTCGGCGTTCTCGCCCACTTTCTGCCCGGTTTAACGCGTCCCGATCTGTATTTCGCCGTCACCGTGGATCCGCGGTTTCGCCGGACCGATGCGGGCCGAAGGATTCTGCTGCGTTACCGTTCAATTTTGTGGGCCTTTGTTATTGCCGCAATCGCCCTGATTCCGCTCATCGGCCAATGGGCGCTCGCGATCGAACTCGCCGGATTCGCCTGCTCCCTCGCCGACGCTCACCATCGGACGCTGCATTATGCCGAGCCTGGGGGAACCGCGATCGAAGTGGATCTGGCCGCGCCCGAGGAGCATTTTCCGGTCGGGCCGCTCATCGTTCTTCTGCCCCTCGCGATCCTGGCTCTGCTGGCGCTGTGGGCGAGCCGGCATTGGGGCCAACTGCCGCAACGGATCCCGGTGCATTGGGGCCTTCACGGTGCCGATCGTTGGATTACGCGCACCCCGGCTGGTATCTACTGGATGCTCGGCGTGGATGCTCTTCTCAGCATCGGCCTCGTTGTGATGGCTTGGGGAATATTTCATTGGTCGAAACGAGCATCGAGCGGCGGCGCGCGTGGGGCAGCCGAGCGCCGCTATCGCAGGCGCTCGGCGCAGCTGTTGCTTCTCATCACCTTTTTCCCGCCCGCGCAGGCGGCCATCGCGCTGCTGCAGCCGAAGCATCCCGGCCTTTGGATTGCCCTCGGTTCGGTTCCCGTCGTCATATTCCTGGTGATTCTGATCCGCTACCGCCAGGGTGGCGGCGACCGCGCGCCCGATTCATGCTGGAAATTGGGGGCGATTTATTACAATCCCGCCGATCCGTCCATTTTCATACCCAAGCGCTTCGGCATCGGCTATACGGTTAATTTCGGCAACGTAAGGAGCTGGATTCTGCTGGCGCTGATTCTGGCGCCGGCCATCTGTCTTGGCTTCTTCATTAAGTAGCGGAGATGTTCCAGGCCCACTCTTCTACTGCCCCGACAGGATTTCCATCTGGAGTTCTCCGGCGCAAACTCTTAAACGGACGTGAAGCACTTCCCACGCACCTGAAAAGCCAAAGGAGAGTTACCATGCAGAACCGCACCATCCTGTTCGGCTCCGCGTTGCTGGCCCTGTTCGCCGCCGTGGCGCCCGCCCACGGAGCCATGAGCGCCGCCGACAAGCAATTCATCGTCAATGCCGCGAGGATCGATATGACCGAAGCCAACGAAGGTCAGCTGGCCGAGAATCGAGCCACGCAGGCCGATGTGAAGGATTTGGCCAAAACCCTGGTGGCCGATCACACACAGGATTACGAACACCTGACCATGCTGGCAGCCAAAGACGGCGTGAAGATCCCCACCGGTATCAACACCGCGAAAGTTCCCATGATCGTGCAACTGGATCACCTGAAGGGCGCGAGTTTTGACCGCCAGTTCACAAGGGACGAGATCGCGGACCATCGTCGCGTCGTGGCGGAATTCAAACGCGAATCCGAGCGCGCCAAGGATCCCGATGTGAAGGCCTACGCCGCGAACATGCTTCCCACGCTGCAGAAGCACCTGCAACTGGCCGAGCAGTGCAACACCACTAAGAGTAAAAAAAGCTAAGTTGCCTGCGATAAGGCGGGGCGACTGCCGCCCCGCCTCTTTGGAGGAACACGCGCAAAACGGGCCGCGTCCGCGCCGCACAAATAAACGGGACACGCGACTTCAGTCGCGTCTTTAATATGTGGCGCCAAAGACGCGACTGAAGTCGCGTGTCCCGCTATTTGAACTCCCAGTATGGCGGCAGCGGTCTCAATGGCGGCTGAACGCCTTCGGGCAACGGGTATCGATCCGTATTCAACAGCATCGAGACCATGTTGTAGTAACCCATGACGCCGATGAGATCGACCACGCCGCGCTCGCCGAACCGGTCCGACGCGGCTTTGAAAGCGGCGTCGCTCACCTGATGGTTCTTCAGAAGCTCAGTGCAGAACGTGTAAACGCTCGCTTCGTCCGGCTCCATGGGTGAAGGCCTGTGGCCGGCGGCGAGAGTCTCGATCACGGCGGTTTCCAGTCCGTATTTCAAGGCGTCGCGCCGATGCACATACCACTCGTATTGCGAGGTCCAGAACCGCGCGGTGATCAGAATCGTGAACTCGTTCAGCTTGCGCGGAATCGATGAGTGGAACCGCATCTGTTCCCCGAACTTCTGCGCCAGGTCCCCCATCTCCGGGCTCCGCAACAGCACGTTGAAGGGGCCGGTCACGGCGCCCCGCTGGCCCGCGAGCAGATGGTCGATGAGGGCCTTCTGTTCCTGCGTCATCTCTTCGTAGTTGAGCGGCTTGAAGCGGTCGCCGCGCAGAGCGAACTGCGGCGCCGGGGACTGCGCCGCCGCAATCGCGGCCAGGATGAGAATGGGTGCGACCGGGCGCATCAACAGGATCGGATCATATCACAGCTGTCTACGTCTCCGGGGCGGGAGAGTCAAATCGATATGATGTACAACGACGCAACGACCTGAATTGGGGACCTGAATTGGGGACTTATGTAGAAACGCCGGTGTCGCGCAAAGCGGACATACGGGGGCTGGCTGTTCCTTTCGGATTCGCGGCCGCGCTCGCCGCTCTCGCATCGCTCCCACCGATCCGCGAAAATCCGAGGGCCACCGCTGCATTCCTGATCGCGGCGGCCACCCTGTGCGCATGGAATGCGCTGCTGCTTGTTCTGGCGCGCCGCAAACGACGCACAATCGCATTGCACTTCGTCCCGAAGAAGCAGCACTACGTGCAGGCGTGCGCGCAGGGAGCGGTGCTGCTCTATTGGGGATGGTATTGGCCGCAGGTTTACGCGTATGCGCCGTTCATCCTCGCGCAGCTTCTTTTCGCCTATGCGTTCGACATGCTGCTCGGGTGGTCGCGCCGCGACACGTATCACTTCGGGTTTGCGCCGTTTCCAGTGATCTTCAGCATCAGTCTGTTTCTCTGGTTCAAGCCGGACTGGTTCTATCTGCAGTTCCTGATGGTGGCGCTGGGCCTCGTCGCCAAAGAAACGATTCGCTGGAACAGGGAAGGGCGGCGGGTGCACATCTTCAATCCGTCGTCGTTTCCCCTGGCGGTGTTTTCGCTGGCGCTGCTCGCGACAGGCACGAGCGGCATGACCTGGGGCCGGGAGATTGCGAATACGCAGTTCTTTCCGCCGCAGATTTACCTGATGCTGTTTCTGATCGGACTGCCGGGGCAGTTCTTTTTCGGCGTGACTTCGATGACGATGTCGGCTGTGGTCACGACGTGGCTATTCGGACGCCTGTATTTTGCCGCGACCGGAATCTATTTTTTCTACGATTCGTATATTCCGATTTCAGTGTTCCTGGGCATGCTTCTGCTGTTCACCGATCCCTCAACCTCGCCGCGCACCGGGTCGGGGCGGATCGTCTATGGCGCGCTCTACGGGCTGAGCACGGTCGCGCTCTACGAGCTGCTGGGCAGAGCCGGCATGCCGACGTTTTACGACAAGCTTCTCCAGGTCCCGTTGCTGAACCTTTCGGTCAAAGCCATCGACGGCGCTGCACGCTCGAAATGGGTTCGTATTTTCGAACCGCCGCGGCAGCGCAATCTGGGCTACTTGGGCGTTTGGGCGGCCGTGTTTGCGATGCTGAGCGCGACGCAGGCGGTCGGCGATAATCATCCCGGCCAGTGGATGCCGTTCTGGCGGCAGGCCTGCGAAGCCGGCAAGCCGTACGCGTGTCCTTACGTCGCCGATTTGGATTTGAGCGCCTGCGAGCGGGGGTCGGGATGGGCATGCAATGAAGCCGGGCTGATGGATATCGCGCTTTCGCGTTCGGGCGAGGATCTGCGCAGACAGAATCCCGCGGACGCCGCGGCGCCGCTCGATCGCGGATGCCAACTCGGTTTCGCGGCGGCTTGCCGGAACCTGCATACCCTGACCACCGGCGGCGAACTGACCAGCGCTCCACCAACGCTTGCCGATTATCCGGCCATACTGCGGGGAAGCAAAGGCGAGATTCGCGATCGGGCGCCGGCGGCGCTTTACGCGCTGGCCTGCCGCGAGGGCTGGCCGGGAGCCTGCGGCAGATAAGATCACCGGAATCGGAAGCCGTGTAGGGCAGGTTGTTAACCGGCGGCGGATTGGCAATCCGCCCGGCTTGGCTTCCGGAGGCCTGTTCACAGGCTTTGGAGGAACTGCCCACAACTTGTTGGTAACGCGGGGACGGAAAAAAGGCTCGCAGCGACTGGCAATGTGAACTTCCGGCGGGACAGAGTTCCTGTTTCGTATGAAACCGCGCCGCGGTGCCCCCGCTCTCAAGAAACCCACCGGTAAGCTATTGACGTTACATGGCACGGTCAGCGGCCAGCTTTCCGGAAACACAGGTTGCGCCCGGTCCAGGCCAGGCGGATTGCCAATCCGCCGCAGGTTACCAACCTAATGCCACATAGTTTTTAGCGAAGTGCTGCGGATGGCCCGAAACATTTCACAAAGTTCTTGTAATTTTGAAGCGGATGGAGTAACTTGGGTTTCAGACATGACCAACACTCTCTCTCCGTCCTGTCATTCCTGAGCTCTCGCTTCAGGATCTCCCCTCGCTGCTCCTTCAATTGCTGCCCGAGGCGTTCCTCGCCCAGGCGCAGTCGGATTCTGACGTGAAGCGGAACAACTCCGTCTACACGCCGTTGGTGGTGATGTGGCTGCTTATCCGGCAGCGCCTGCACGGCGGGGCGTCGCTGGAACACG
>JASHSD010000487.1 GCA_030036985.1 Bryobacteraceae bacterium | reverse complement strand
CGCGGCGCCTCCCGGCGCGATACGGGTTGGCGACAGCGTAATGGCTGCCAACCTTGTAACGCAAACGCGCCCGGTTTACCCACCGCTGGCGAAGGCTGCGGGCGTACAGGGAACCGTTCAGTTCCAGGCGACGATCGCCAAGGACGGCACGGTGCAGAATCTGCAATTGCTGAGCGGGCCTCCATTGCTTGTGAAGGCGGCCATGGACGCTGTGCAGACGTGGGTTTATCGGCCGACAATGGTGAACGGGAATCCGGTGGCGGTCGTCACCACGATCGACGTCAACTTCACGCTTGCGGAGTAGAGGGGCCGCTATTCAATGATGTGCTGGTCGCACTTTTCGATGGCGTCTTCGGCCAGTTTCAGCCGTCTTTCCGTATCCGGCGTACGGGGCATCCAGTGTTTCCAGCGCGCCAGATTCCGCTGAAACATCAGCCGCGCCCAGCCGTAATTGTGGTTGGAAAACAGCATCTCGCCGTAAAGCTGGTCGAGATCGGAAGCGGCTTCGGTCGCGGCCAGCGTGGGCTTCGGCACCCCGAGCAGCCGATCACTCATCGGCTCGCCTTTTTCGATGAGCGCCGCTGCCTCGTCCTGCTTGCCTTTCCTGAAGAAGTCCTCGGCCTGGCGATTCATCGTCGCCAGTTCATTCACGGTCTGGCTGTACCAGGGTTCGGTTGTGGGATTGGCTTCGGCGCGCGGCGCGGGCGCGGATGACGGGCCACATGCCGTCAGGATCAGGAACGCCGGCAAAAGGAAGAGACGCACTGTACAGAGGATAATCTGAATGATCTGACTCTTTGGAGTAACTCGCGCAAAACGGGTCGCGTCCGCGCCGCGCGAATAACGAATTCGTCTCTCGTATCGCGGCGCGGGACAGCGCCCTTTGCGCTCTCCCGCACGCTTGTACGAAGCACCATCGTCGCCGGACTCGGCGGTCTGCTTTTCGGCTTCGATACCGCGGTGATCTCGGGCGTGACCGCTGCCATCACGCGAACCTATGGTCTCGGTCCGAACGCTCTCGGCATCACCGTGGCGGCGGCGCTTGCGGGCACCATTGTCGGGGCGATGGTGGCGGGCTACCCGGGCGAACGCATGGGACGGCGCGACAGCCTTCGCCTGCTCGCGGTTCTTTACGTTGTCTCGGCGATCGGCTGCGCCCTGGCGTGGAGTTGGGGTTCGCTGGTCGCCTTCCGCGTGATTGCGGGCCTGGCGATCGGCGCATCTTCGGTACTCGGCCCGATGTATATCGCGGAGGTTTCTCCGGCGGCGTGGCGCGGACGGCTGGTCGGCGTGTTTCAGCTCAACATCGTGACCGGCATCCTGGTGGCTTATCTTTCGAACTATCTGATCGGGACCGCCAATCTCGGAACGAGCGAATGGCGCTGGAAATTCGGCGTTTCGGCCATCCCGGCGGCGCTGTTCTTCGGTATGCTTTTTTCGATTCCGCGCAGCCCGCGCTGGCTGGCGTCCCGAGGCCGCGTGGCGGACGCGCGGGATGTGCTGCGGGCGATCGGCAAAACCAATATCGAAACCGAGCTTTCGCAGATTGTGGTGTCGCTTAAGCACGATCGAGGCCGGACGAGCGATCCGTTGTTTCGCCGGCGGCATCGGCTGCCGATCTTTCTCGCCATTTCGATCGCTCTGTTCAATCAACTGTCCGGCATCAATGCGATTCTTTATTACCTTAACGATATCTTCGCCAAGGCCGGTTTCACGAAAGTCTCGGCGGATCTTCAGTCGGTGGCCATCGGCGCGACCAATCTGGTGTTCACCGTGGCCGCGATGTTTCTGATCGATCGCGCCGGACGCAGAACGCTGCTGATTATCGGCTCGATCGGAATGGCGATCTGTCTGGGCGGGGTAGCCGCGATCTTTGCGGCGATCTTTGCATACGAGAACCTGCTGGTGTGGCTGCTGATCGGCTTCATCGCGTGCTTCGCTTTTTCGCAGGGTGCGGTGATCTGGGTCTATCTCAGCGAAGTCTTTCCCAATCGGCTGCGGGCTAAGGGACAAAGCCTCGGCAGTTTCACTCATTGGGTAATGAACGCGATCATCTCCTGGGCTTTTCCCGTGATCGCGGCGCGTTCGAAGGCTGCGCCTTTTGCGTTCTTCGCCGCCATGATGGTGCTGCAGCTGATTGTCGTTGTAACTATCTATCCAGAGACCAAAGGCGTGCCGCTGGAGGCGATCCAGGACTAAGAACCGCAGACTGTCCTCGATACTGTTTCGAAGTTGCCGACGCCGACAATCCGGAAGATATCATCGCTCGCTGCCGGGTCACGGATTTCGACCTTGTTCCGGCGGCTGCCGGCTCACAGGACCGAAGCGTCGAGACGTGCGCGCGCTTCGCGGCGAGATTCCGCACGCGGCAATCCTGCTCCTCAGCCAGGACAGCAAGCCGGAGCGCACGGCTGAACTGCTCGATGCCGGAGCCGACAGTGTCTTCCGCGGGATCTCTACGTGCCGGAACTGATAGCCCTTCGCGCGCCCAACCCCATCGTTATCGGCCGCATTAGTCTCGATCCCGAGCAGCGCGTCGTCTCCAAAGACGGCGTGCCGGTACGTCTCACTCCAAAAGAGTTCAGGCTGCTGCACCATCTTAAGACCCATGCCGGCGTTCCTGTGACCTATGAGTCTCTGCTGAAGGCGCTGTGGGTGGACGACCATATCGGGCGCGTGGGGCATCTGCGGATCTTCAGGCGTCAGCTGCGCACCAAGCTGAACGAGTTCGACCTGCTTCTGTTACTCATGAAAAACCAGGAAGTCCGCTTACCATATGAAGCCGCTGGGCGGGGTCCGAAAAACGGGATTGTCGCCGGGGATACCGGATATCTTCGCTCTTATATAAAGACTCTGCGTGGAAAGATTAAAAAACGACCCGGCGAATCCTGATTATACTCTCACAGAATCCCGAGTTGGTTATCGTTTTCCACGGTCCGCGGAACTTAAGGTATTTTCACTATGGGGCTTTGTTTATCGGGTCAGTAAGATTTTCTTCTAATACTGTTTATGCCTTTTTCACCCTTCCATGCTGATACTGACATTGATTGGGCAGGCAGCCTGACGATTTCGCGTCGATAGTCCAAAGATAAACCGACAGGCCGGACTTGGGATCGGGTTTTGGCGCCGGAGATACGCCTCAGTCGTGGTATCCCCAGTTGTTTGGCAAATGCGGAAGGGAAAGGGTAAATGAACGTTAAAACATATCGAAGAGCGGTTATCATTCCACTTATGGGCGCAGCGTTTGGACTACCGGCACTATGCGCGGCCGAAAACCGGAAGGTAAGCCTTGGAACCATCGTCGGAATTGTGCACAGCATGGCCAAAGCACCGGTAGGAGGGGCCACCATTACAGCGTCCCGAGCGGACGGCTCGGCCATTCGCGCCACGATCTCCGGCAGCGACGGCATTTACTCGTTCGCCGATATGGCGCCTGGCGTGTGGTCGATCACATCTCAGGCGGAGGGCTACGCAGATACGACGGTGTCCTCGCTTGAGGTGACAGCGGGCCGCGCCACGCGCAGCGATATCGTGATGGGCACGGGTGTTCCCGCTGCGGCGGCGGTCATATCTTCGACCGCTCCCGCGCCCACACAAACTCCCGCAACACAGGCCTCGGCGAGCGCCAACGCGGTTCCGAGCCCGAACGTCGCTTCGCGCCTTCTGAAACAGCCGCAGGCGTATACTCGCGACTCTCTGCCTCCGCCGGTCGCCGAGGCGGTGCAGACGGCTTCGCTGAATACGCCGCCGGTCGCCGCTTTCGACACGCCAGCGAGCGCGCCGGGCGTGCCGGCGGCGCAAGGTCCGACGGCGGCGGCTCCCGCGCCCGCCCCCGAGGCGCAGGGAACGCAGGAGTCAGCCGCGGCGGCCGCGCCCGCGGTCGACCTCAAGACGCCGTTCGCCGACTACGATTGGACTTGGCTGAACGGTAACCCGCGCAATCACGACGTTGCCTTCGACTCGCCCTTCTTCACTCCCGAAATCAGAGCCGATCTGACTTACAACTGGGACTTCAACCACCCGATTGACGACTCGGAAGGCGGATCGAGCGAACTGTTCCGCTCCGACGAAATCCAACTGGAGCAATTCGGAATCGGCGGCGATTTCCACTGGGACAATGTCCGCGCCCGGTTCATGACCCAGTTCGGCGAATATTCGACGGCGACCATCCGCAACGACGGCAGCTATTCAAAAGGCCAATGGGACCTCGCCGACGCAAACCGCTACCTTTCCGAAGCGTATGGCGGTTGGCACATCAACTGGATGCACGGCGTCAATATCGATGCGGGCATCTTTATGTCCTATGTCGGACTGTTCAGCTACTATAACTTCGACAACTGGGCCTACCAGCCGTCTTACGTTTCGTCCAACACTCCGTGGTTCTTCGAGGGCATACGCATTCAGTTCTTTCCCACACACCATTTGAAACTGGAACCGTGGATCATCAACGGCTGGCAGTCCTACGGCTCGGCCAACTCGAGAAAAGGCATCGGCGGACAGATTAAATACACTCCGTTTTCATGGCTGAACATCATCTCGAATGAATACGGTCTGGGCCACGACGACCTCTACGACCCGAACCGCAACAGGATCCACACGGACAACAGCGTAGAAGTCAAGTATTACGATCATCCTGAAAGATTTCTGGATAAGATGGCCTTCAGCTTCACGGGCGATCTTGGCTGCGAGTGGGGCGACGGCGTGAATTGCACCAACGATAAGAATGGCAACAAGAAACAAAGCTTCGTCGGTTACATGTTTTACAATCGCTGGTGGTTCGATAAGGATAAGTACGGAATTACGATCGGCGGCGGCCAGATCAACAATCCGGGGCGTTATCTCGTCCTGATTCCGCCGATCAACGGCGAAACCGCCTCCTCCGAGGCGATCAACTCCCCATACTTCAGCTTCAATCCGGGTGATCCGTTCAAAGCCTGGGACAATTCACTGACACTGGACTGGATGCCCAAGCAGTGGATGACGCTGCGGCTGGAAGGCGATTACCGCCACGCCAACGTTCCTTACTGGAGCGGTCCCGGTGGAGTCACGCCGCCGGCCTTCCTCGGATCGCCTACAGGGACCAATAATGGCTATCCGAGCCAGTACGTCTGCATGGACGGCACTCCGGCGGGACAAACTCTGACGTCGTCGAGCTGCTCCGCCAATGGCGGTGTCTGGTATCCGGACCTTCGCAAGGACGAGATTCTGTTCGATATCGATCTGATGGTCAAGTTCTGACTGGATCCCGGAGGCGTCACCGTGCAGCCCGCCATCGTTCAGAAAGCCATCCCGAAGGACAAGGTTGCCCTCGGCGAACCCGAGTCAGACAAGTCCTCCTTCTCATGGATGCCGACGGGAACGGTAAAGTGTCGCGCAAGGAATACATGGCTTTCATGGAAGCCGAGTTCAACAGGCTGGACAAGGATAAGGGCGGCGAGCTGGAGGCGAAGGAACTGGAGCAATCGTAGCTCAAGGCAAGTAAAACCCCCGGCGGGTAAGTAAAGGAGTAATCAGTGCCACATAAGTTGAATCGCTGTTGGAATGTGCTATGGCTGCTCACCGTCCCGGCAGTCCTGCTGATGGCGGGTGATGCCTCGTGGAAAACCGCCTCCTCAGCAGAATTTGTGGGTTGATTCCGGTTCCGGGAGTCGTCCCAAGTTGTGATACAGGGCGATTTCCATAGCCTTGTAGGTGCGAAAACCGTAGGAACGTCTGGTAACCACTCGGATTTTGTTGTTGAGGCCTTCGACGGCGCCGCTGGAGATTTCGCCTTTAGCGCGAAACCAGTTCAGGATCAGCGGCTCGTGGGCGCGCAGCATCCGGGCCACCTTTTTCATCGGCTCCAGACGGCTGCGCGTGGCCCGGAAGCACCAATAGTCGAGAAAGGCTCCGGCCCAGGTCAACGATTTGTACTTCCAGAAATGGGCGAAGGCCTCCTTCAGTTCCCAGGCTCGCGCGGTGGCCAGTTTGCCGGCAAGCAGTGCATTGAGTTTTTGCCTGGCTCTTCCGCGCACGCGGCTGCCCCGGCGCAGCAAGGGCCAGCGCATATGTTTGAGACGCTCGGCCGCTTTGGGTCTCCTGACTCGCAGGCGTCTGCTCTCGGCGCGGCGCACCTGATCCACCGCCTGGTTCAGGTGGCTCGTAATATGGAACCGGTCCAGCACGTGCAAAGCCTGACTGACTTGGGCGGCGATGACCTTCAGGTAGGGCTTCCACATGTCGCTGCACACAAATCGCAGCCCTTTTACGACCTCCGGTCCCAGAGCCTTGAGGCCCCGCCGCAGCGTGGCTTGGGTGCGTCGGCGTCCCACCCACAGCAGGCGCCGACAGCCCGGGTCGATCTGGTAGACGACCGTCAGGAAGTTGTCCGACCGCATGCCTCGTCCCCAATGAATCTCGTCGACTCCGATCGACTCCACCCCGTTCAGTCGGCGGTGATCCAGACCCCACTCGACAAACCATTCCACCGACCGGTACACCGCTTCCCAACTGGTCTGGAACGCGCGCGCCGTTTCCCGCCAACTGAGCCGCCGCGCCCAGCGCGCCAGGAAGCCCATCATGACGCACGTCACCGGGCGCTTGCCCCCGCCCCACGGAATGTGCTCGACCACGACACCGTGCTCGGCGCACTTCACCCGCCGCGGCGCGTAGCAGAGGTAAGTCGGGATTCCCCAGAGGGGCACGAAAAGCCAGGGTCGCGTCGGCAGGCGGTCATAGCCCGGCGAGGGCCGTCGACAGCGCGAACAGCGCCCGCGCATCCCGCGGTGCGGCTGCACCGTGATCTCGATCGACTGCGGTTGCGCCCCCCGGCAAATCATGCGCACATCCCGGTATACAAAACCCGCGTAATGTTGCACCCGGTTCAGGATGGTTTTAACCTGTAGTTGAATAACTGATCTCCTTGGTGGATCAATCTCCGTCTCTCAACCGCAGATTATCCAATCCGACGGAGATCAGTTATCCTCAATCGGACCCGTAGCCGGTTTCCCGCCTATCCGGTTTCCCGCCTATAATGATGCTGCCGGGCGAAACGGAAGCAGGCTCCGCAGGGATGCAACCATGCCGAGGGATACCCCGGCGGGCTCATCGAGACGATGCAGGCGGGCGCGAAAGTGGCCCTTTCGCGCTCCTCCCCGAAAACAACATCGGATCGGTAGACCCCAATGCCTTGAAAATCCCCGCCCGAAGGGCGGAATCCTGCTCGCGTCCAGCCCGTTCCCGCCCACAGATTGTGCTACAGACCCGGAAAACCAAACCGGTGCCGGAGTGGACCTGGGAGGACGCCCGGCAGGTGCTGGCCGATTCTCCCTGGTCCAGACTCACGATCGGCGCCATCAGCCGGCTGGAAACCGAGGATGAACGCAGATCCGGCGGCAACATGGGGCAGGAACACGGCGTCGGTTATGACGGCGTCGACGGACACCGGACAGCGAAGCAAACAGCCTCCAATTTCTTCACTGCGAGTCCCGGCGCGCAGAGTCCGCCCAAGCAGGACGTGAGGCTGACAGTGCGTTGGGAAAGCGCTTTTCCGGTGCGGGCGGCGGAACTGAAGACCGGTTTCATCGAGCCTCCCGTTTCAGCGACCGAAGGGTACGACCTTGCGGTCTACGGCGTTCCCGGCGAATATTTCAGTGGAGATCCGGTGAAGCTGGGCGCGCCGCTGAGGGACGCCGCCGTGTTGAAGCGGCACGGCAAACCCGACGTGAAGCCGGCGCGGGTCGAGGTCTTTGAACGTCAGGACGGACTGGTCGTGGTGTATGTGTTTCCGCCTTCTGTCGAAATCTCCAGCCAGGACGGTACGCTCGAGTTCGATGCACATATCGGCCGCCTCGGCTTCGTGCAGTTTTTCGATAGCTCCGAAATGATTTTCCGAGGGAAGATGGAACTGTGAAATCGATTGCGCTCATAGCCGCGTTGGCCGCCGCTCTTTACCCCGCCCAAGCCTCGAAACTGCCGGATGCGCCGACTCCCGAACCCATCGCGGTCGCGACTATCGCGGATGCGGATTATTGCTTCGGCCGCGTGCGCGGTCTCGATCCCGGGCGTTTGCCTCCGGCGTACCTTGTGCTGGAACTCAGGGTGAACGTCTCTTATCGTAATCCGGGCGCTCGGCCTCTCCTTCTTACGGCTCAGAGCGACCGCACCGTTTATACATCGCTCAAGCATGGGGCCATGACGGTATTCAAGGGACCCAGTAACCTCTTTGAGCCAAGCTACAAAAAAATGATGATGACGATTCCCCCGGGCGTGAGTCCGGACAATCCGGTCGATCCGAAGAACCTCTTCTTTGCGGAGATTCCCGCCGGCGGCGCCATGGCGCCGATCGAACAACTCATCACCATGCCCATTAACCGCAAGTTTCTCTTCAAGCCGGAAATCGATTTACGCGGCGCCACGGTTTATTTCGTCATGCAGTTCGCCCACCGCGAGATATCGCCGATTCTCGAAGCCGAGCTTTCCGACCGCTGGGCGAAATTCGGCGTTCCCTGGACAGGCGTCGTCAGGACGAATACTTTCGCGATCGATGTGCCGAAGAATCCCGTGGCGCAGGCCTGCTACGATTCGCATTCGACTACGCAGTAGGTTTCTGCGGGATCAGGCCTTCGGGCCTGCGGCCGGGC
>JASHSD010000486.1 GCA_030036985.1 Bryobacteraceae bacterium | reverse complement strand
GCATCGGGCGGATCTGGCGCGCGAGCTGCTGGCCTTCGCTCCGCATCCGCCAGCAGCTCGCGCGCCAGATCCGCCCGATGCGCCACCACCGTCTCCACCACTTCAATCGCAATATTGGAACGCCGGAATCCATGGATAAAGCTCGCCGGCTGGATCAGGCCGAGCTGTTCGCGAATATCCCGCTGCACGATCGGCGTGGCCGTCGCGGTGAGCGCGACCACCGGCGCGGGACGCAGCGTGGGCAGATGCCGCCCGAGCAGCCGGTAATCGGGACGGAAATCGTGGCCCCATTGCGAGATGCAATGCGCTTCGTCGATGGCAATCAGCGCGGGCGGCCGCCGCGCCAGCATCGCCGGAAATCCGCTGACGCGCAGCCGCTCGGGCGCGATAAACAGGAACTGCAGTTTGCCCGCGAGGTAGTCGAGGCAGACCTGGCGCGACGCCGCCCGGTCTCGTCCCGAATGAATGCATTCCACCGCAAAGCCCAGTTCCCGCAGCTTCCCGTATTGATCCTCCATCAGCGCGATCAGCGGACTGATCACCAGCGTCGTGCCGCCGCGCGCGATTCCGGGCAACTGGTAGCAGAGCGATTTGCCCGCTCCGGTCGGCATCACCAGCAGCACGTCACGCCCCTCTATCACAGTGCGGCAGACATCTTCCTGATTCGCGCGGAATGCCGAAAAGCCGAAAGCGCGTTGCAGGAGATCGGGGAGGGGTTCGTCGGGAAGACCGCTTACTGACGTGCGCGGCTCGGAATCCGGCGTGCGCGGCTCGGAAGGCATAAACGATGCGGGCATCTCGCCGACCTTCCCCACCACCTCGCGCACATACTCCTCGATGCGTTCCATGAACGGCCCCAGCGCCGCCTCGCCCCGTTCGATGCGTCTGAGCCACGCTTCCCACTGCCCGGTCATCGCCGGACTCTTCACCTCGGGATGCACCACCTCGATCAGCTGAACGCCCTTATCCGTCGCCTCCAGATTCTTCCCGCTGCGCACGATGTATTCGCGCTTCAGCAGCACTTCGATGATCGCGGCGCGCGTGGCCGGCGTGCCGAGGCCGCTGTCCTTCATCGCATCCGAGAGTTCTTTCTCGTCGAGGGTCCTGCCCGCCGTTTCCATCGCCGTCAGCAGCGTCGCTTCGGTGAACCGCTTGGGCGCGCGCGTCTTCTTCTTCACGCTCTCGACATCGAGCACATCCTGCGCCTGCCCGCGCGCCAGCCCCGCGGGCAACGCCGTCTCGGCCTCTTCCGCCTGTCTGCGCGTGCTCTGAAAATCGAGCACCTTCCATCCCACCTGCTGGATCGTCTTGCCGGACGAGTAATAGCGATCCATGATCTCCGCGTTCGCGATGGCAGTGATCACCGTGGTCACTGCCCAAACATGATCGTCATGCCACGCGCTCAGCAATCGCCGGCAGATCAGATCGTAGATCTTCGTTTCATCCGGCGACAGATTCGCGCGATCCGGCGATGTCGCTGTCGGAATGATCGCGTGGTGATCGCCGATCTTCGCATCGTCCACAAACCTTCGGCCCAGCGGCTTCTCGCCCGTCCCCGGCGCCAGGTGCTCGCGATAAGGCCCCGAGATCGCGCGCACGATCTGCGGCAGCGTCGCAGCCAGATCCTGCGACAGATGCCGGCTGTCGGTGCGCGGATAACTGATCAGCTTGTGCCGCTCGTACAACGCCTGTGCGGTTTCGAGCGTCTTCTGTGCGCTGAATCCGAACAGCCGATTGGCGTGGCGCTGCAGTTCGGTGAGATCGTAAAGCGCCGGCGGACCCATCCGCTGCGTCTCATGCCCGATGGATTCAATCGCCGCCTTGCCCGTGCGCGCCCGCGCCACGATCTGCGCCGCTTCCGCGCCATCGGCCGCCAGCCTCGCCGATTTCTGTATGTCCGCGACGTCCCGCACCCAAGTGCCTTTGTAAGACTCCGATGCCGGATTGCCCGACGGCCGAAACTCCGCTTCCACCTCCAGATAATCCTCGGGCACGAACCGCCGGATAGCCAATTCGCGCTCGACCACCATCGCGAGAGTCGGCGTCTGCACGCGCCCCACGCTCAGCTCGTCGCCATAGGCCAGCGTGTAAGCACGCGAGAGATTCATGCCGACCAGCCAGTCCGCCCGGCTCCGTCCGCGCGCGGCTTCGGCCAACGGATCGAAGTCGCGCCCCGGCCGGATCGCATCGAAACCCTTGCGAATCGCATCGGGGGTCAGCGATGAGATCCACAAACGATCCACCGCCTTGGCCGATCCCGCCGCTTCGTAGATGTAGCGAAAGATGAGCTCGCCTTCGCGCCCGGCGTCAGTCGCGCAAACGATTTTCGAAACGCGCGGCGAACTCAGAATCCGGCGCACGACTTCGAACTGATCTTTAGTCTTTTCGTAAACCACCAACGGCCAGGATTCCGGCAGCATGGGCAGCAGATCGCGCCGCCACGACTTCCATTCCGGCCGGATTTCGTGCGGCTGCGCCAGCGCGGCCAGATGGCCGATGGCCCATGTCACCACGTAGCCATTGCCATGCAGATAACCCTCGCCGCGCGCGTTCGCGCCCAGCACGGCCGCGATATCGCGCGCGACCGACGGCTTCTCGGCCAGCACGGCAATGTTGGTAGTGCTCAAACCACCAGTGTAGTGTCGCTCGGACGGCCTTTTACCGCGCGCTTCTCGAAGCGCTTCTACAGACCGGAATCACCACTCGATGCGTCCCCAATTGCCCAGGCGAAGATACCAGGTCCCGCAGCGGCTGCAGTGCGACCGATATATGAGACCGAGCACCGGGCTGCATCCGCTGACCCGTCCGAGCGGAGAGCGGCATCGCCTGCACTTTTGCGAAAAAAGGTATCGCCGCATCGCCCAAGCGGCAAATAGGGCCGCGACGACGGCGGCATCGAACTGTAACCAATCACCCACTTATAAACGAAAGTACCATACCCAAAGTGGGTATTTAGCGACAGTTCGGATGCCTGGCACTATCACCTTCGGAAACGGGATGCGTGTCGAGCAGGGAGGGCGCCGAGCCGCGACCGTGCCGAGCCGCAACGTGTTTCCGAGCCGCTACCGTGATTTCCGAGCGGGAGAAGTTGTCCTGGGGGATCGCGCTTATGCCACGGCACGGGGCATCCACGCAGTGCGGCAAGCCGACGCGCATGTAATTGCGCGGTTTAATCCGGGTAATCTGCGCACCTGTGATGGGCGCCGGAAGCGGATCTACCTTGCCGAAAAGGAGGCTGAGATTCCTCCTGTGGGGGAGGTTGAAGAAATTCTAATACCGGTGCCCCCAAGACCGACCAAAAGCCACAAGATCTGGAAATCAGAGAAGGCGATTGCATGGATTCCGGCCCGCGCTGTCGCAGCGCGCACACGCGCCGGAGAGGTGATTTGGATTCTCACCGGCGCTGGCAGATCGAACTGCTCTCCAAGCGGCTCAAATCGCTGCTTCACCTGGATATCCTTCCCTCGCGCGAGGGCCCTACCGCCAAAAGTTGGATGTTGGCGCGCCTCATCGCCGCGGCGCTGCCGCAGCGGTTGGTGCAGCCTTCTGGCCCACTTTCCCCCTGGGGCTACGAATTGCGACCCGGCCGAACAGAACCCGCGCACGCATAGCCCGTGGTCCCGTTCCGTATGACGCTTTGGGCCATCCGCAGCGCAGTACTCGGAAAAGGCCCGTGGCTGTTGGTCCAAAACAAAGACAATCTCGACCGCTTATGCAACTCCCCGCGCAAGCGCCGCCTTGTCAGTCACGATCCGCAGCAGATGACCCTATTTAAGTAGAACGGTATTTTAACGCCTATGACCGGCCCTGCCGCGATCC
>JASHSD010000485.1 GCA_030036985.1 Bryobacteraceae bacterium | reverse complement strand
CGCGTTGCCTTCCACGTTCGAATCGAGCAGCAGCAGATCGCAGCGGCCCACTTTCACCCGCCAGACCTTGGCGCGAATGGAGCTGCCGCGCGTCTCGATCTGAATGGCGACGGGCACGCCGTTCTTCCCGATCGCCGGCTCCATCGGCAATTGGTTGATGTCGGTGAGCCGATACTCTTCCTGCTGCCAGCCGGTGGCGTCGAGGCGCTGCCGGAAATAGCCCTGGCCGTAGAAAAGCCCGATGCCGATGAGGGGGATGTCGAGGTCGGATGCGCTCTTGATGTGGTCGCCCGCCAGCACGCCGAGACCGCCGGAATAAACCGGGATGGATTCATGCAACCCGAACTCGGCCGAAAAATACGCCACGGGACGCGGCCGCAGCACGCCCGCGTTCGACGCGCCCCAGGTGCGGTCGGCCTGCAGATACTCCTGCTGCCGGCGATACGCGTAATTGATCCGGCTGTGCAGCATGAGTTCGCTCGCGCGGTGCTCGATTTCCTTGAGCGGCATCTCCTGCAGCAGCGAAATGGGATTGTTGTCGAGTTCGCGGAAGCGTACCGGGTCGAGATCGCGGAAGAGACCGACGCAGTCGTGATCCCAGCTCCACCAGAGGTTGCGCGCCAGCGCCCAGAGCCGCTCCTGCGCGGGCGCAACGAAGCGATCGAGCATGCGCGCGTCGCTCACCACGGGCGCGACCTGCGCGGCGGCTTCCATCAGCATGCGGATCTCTTCCGCCTCGAACACGCGCGGCTCCACAGTCTGAACCACGAGCACGCCCTGAAGGACGCCGCGGTCGATGAGCGGCACGCCCAGGAACGATTGATACTTCTCCTCGCCCGATTCGCTGAAAAACTTGAACCGCGGGTGTTGGCTGACCCTGTCGACAGCGACGGGATGAACCTGCTCCGCCACCAGGCCTGCAAGACCTTCGTGCAGCGCCAGACGCAGCGTGCCGATGCACTCGCGGTGCAGTCCGAGGGTCGCGGCGAGAACCAGGTTGGCGCGGTCCGGCTCCAGCAGATAAGCGGAACAGACGTCGGTGCGGAAGCGCCGGGCAATCAGAGCGACCACGTTCATCAGAGTTTCGGCGGGCTTGCCGCCTTCCCTCGTCAGATTCCCGATTTCCTCCAAAGTTAAAACGTAATTTGCCGCTTTTGCCGCCGCGCTCATCGGATGGTAGGCCCCCTGAAGTTGTCTGCAACCGCGGACGGGGCGGCGAGAATCACCCGGAAACTGTAGTGTAACTCCGGGGGTGGCGAGATAGGAGTGGAACGTGGAAATGGGCACACCGCTCCCTTGCGGTCGCGGCTCGGAATGGTCGCGGCTCGGAACGGTCGCGGCTCGGCTTGGTCGCGGCTCAGCAACGGCGCGGCTCAGCAGTGGCGCGGTAGCCTGTAGCTGATGAATCGCCTCGAAGAACTCCGGCGCCGGCACACGGCCGCAGAGGAAGGCGGCGGCCCCGAACGCCGCGAACGCCAGCACAGCGAAGGCAAACTCGCTGTTCGCGAACGCATCGACCTGCTGCTCGACGAAGGCAGCTTCGAAGAGATGGACAAGCTGGTGCAGCACAGCTGCCGGGACTTCGGCATGAGCGAACAGGTGATTCCGGGCGACGGCCTCGTGACCGGCTTCGGGCGCATCAACGGCCGCATCGTTTACGTGTTCGCCAACGACTTCACCGTCTTCGGCGGCTCCATGTCGGAGACCAACGCGCGCAAGATCTGCAAGATTATGGATCTCGCGCTGAAGACCGGCGCGCCCATCATCGGCCTGAACGATTCCGGCGGCGCCCGCATTCAGGAGGGCGTGCTGTCGCTGGCGGGCTATGCCGACATCTTTCTGCGAAACACGCTGGCGAGCGGCGTCGTGCCGCAGATATCCGCCATCATGGGGCCCTGCGCCGGCGGGGCGGTCTATTCGCCCGCCATCACCGATTTCGTTTTCATGGTGGCCGACACCAGCTATATGTTCGTCACCGGTCCGGACGTGATCAAGACCGTCACGCACGAGGATGTCACGAAAGAGAAGCTGGGCGGGTCGATGACGCACAACTCGGTCAGCGGCGTGGGCCACTTCGTTGCGCGGAATGACGCCGAGTGTCTGCAGATGATTCGCGAACTGCTGAGCTTTCTGCCGCAGAACAACCGGGAAGACACGCCGCGCAGGGCTTCGACCGCTCCCGCCGATCCCATTGATCGCGCCGATCCAGCGCTCGACAGCATCGTGCCGGCCGAATCCAATCTGCCGTATGACATCAAGGACGTGATTCACCGCGTGGTGGACGACGGCTGGTTTTTCGAAGTCCACGAACATTGGGCGCAGAACCTGGTGGTCGGATTTGCGCGGCTCGACGGACGGCCGGTGGGCATCGTAGCCAATCAGCCCGCGGTGCTGGCGGGGTGCCTCGACATCAATTCATCGGTGAAAGGCGCGCGCTTCGTGCGTTTCTGCGACGCGTTCAATATTCCGCTGATCACGTTCGAAGACGTGCCCGGATTTCTTCCCGGCACCGAGCAGGAGTTCGGCGGCATCATCCGGCATGGCGCGAAGCTGCTCTACGCGTTCGCCGAAGCGACTGTACCGAAAATCACGGTGATCACGCGCAAGGCTTATGGCGGGGCGTACTGTGTGATGGGTTCGAAGCATATCCGTACGGATGTGAACCTGGCCTGGCCGACGGCCGAGATCGCGGTGATGGGCGCGGAGGGCGCGGTCAATATCGTTTATCGGCGCGAACTGGCGGGGAACGATGGCGATTTGCGGGCGCGGAAGATAGCGGAGTTCAACGACCGGTTCGCGAGTCCGTTCGTTGCCGCCGAACACGGATATATCGACGACGTGATCGAGCCGCATGAAACGCGCGAGCGGCTGATTCGTGCGTTGCGGATGCTCGAGACCAAGGTGGATACGATGCCGAAGAAGAAGCACGGAAATATTCCGTTGTAAGCGGAACAGGAAGACGCGACTAAACTAAAGTCGCGTGTCCAAAATGCAGCGCGGCTCGGAAAAGCCGGCGTGTTACCGAACCGGGCCGATTTTATCCGGCGGCCAGTAAACGAATACCGCCTTGCCGTAAATCTCCTTGCGTTCGACGAACCCCCAGGAGCGGCTGTCGTTCGACGAACTGCGGTGATCGCCCAGCACGAAGTAGTGATCCACGGGCACTACTTCTTTCGCCATCGACATATGGTCGCGGTACTCTTCCGGAACATACGGCTCGTCCAGCACTTTACTGTTCACGTAGACCGTTCCGTCCCTGATCTCGACGTAATCTCCGGGCAGCCCGATGACGCGCTTTATATACGACTGGCTCGGATCGAGCGGAAAATGGAACACCACGAGATCTTCGCGGGCGATCGATCCCGCGCCCAGTTTGTAGGTGTACTTGTTGATGAAGATGCGTTCCTGATCGGTCAAACCGGGCATCATGCTGGTGCCTTCCACCTTGACCGGCTGGTAGATGAAAACGATCAGAACCACCGCGAGCACGATGGAAACCGCGATATCGCGCAGCAGGGACAGCGCGCGCAAACCTCTCGAAGAATCGGGGGGATGGCTGGGCGGCGGGAGGACGGGATGGTCTTCCATCAGTTTCGAAACGAAGCCCAGTCGGATTATATCGCGCTCAGAATCCCTTGCCCGTGAGCAGCCGCGCCAGCACCGGCACCGGGACGGCGCCTTCCTTCAACGCCCGATCGTGAAAATCGTGCAAATTGAAGGATGCGCCCTGTATTTGTTTCTCCAGTTCGCGGAGGCGCAGCCAGTCGCGCCAGCCCACGAAGTACATGGGAAGCTGCGCCGACGAGAGCTTCACGCGCTGCAGCTTGGCGACGGCTTCCTCGTGTTCCTGGAATGTGGAGTTTTCCATCAGGTCCATGGCCTGAGCATCGGTCATGCGGTTGGTCTGCATGAGGATGTCGATGATGGCGTTCGCGTCCACGCGCAGTTCCTGTTTGAGCAGTGTGAGCCGCAGTTCGGGCGAATGATCAAGGTAGCCTTCGTCCAGCATCACCTGCGTCACATACTGCGCCCAGCCTTCCTCGTATGCGCCGTTACCGTAAAGCGCGCGCAACACGCGGCGCGCCGCGGGCTGGACATCATTCGCGATCTCGAACTGAACGTAATGCCCCGGCATGGCTTCGTGGATCACCAGCAGCTGCAGGTTGTAAATGTTGTATTCCCTCAACTTCGATTCGATGCGGCTCTTCGGCCAATCGGCGGGAATCGGCGTAATCCAGAAGAAAGCCCCGAGTTTCGGTTCGAGTACGGGCGCGGGATTGAAGCCGCCCACGCCATAGATGCCGCGCTCGAATTCCGGTGTCGGAATCACCTGCAGATTGCTTGCCTGGGGCAGGGTGAGCAGGTTTTTCGCGCGCACGAAATTACGCGCTTCGTCGAGATCTTTGCGCGCATCGTCCATATAGCTCGCGGGCGTGGAGTGCTTTTCGGCGATGCGATCAAGCACCTCCCGGATGACCTTGTTTTCGCGCGTCACGCCCTGTAATTCGGCGTGATCGCCGTGATCCGGAAACATGGTCTTGTGCAGCGGCAATGAAAGCTGCAGCATCTCCGCCCGGACCTGCTTCAGACGCGTTTGCGCATCGTCGAGCACCTGGTCCGGCGTGCGGTCCGTGGCGAGGCTCAGCTTGAATTTGGCGGCGTAGTGTTCGGCGCCCAGACGCCTGTCCGCATTGGGGGGACCGCGATGCGGGAGATCGTTTTCGAGGAAGAGGTTGAACTCCTTCAGGGACGCGATCGCGGCTGCGGCGGCATCGTCGAACGCCTGCTTCTCTTCGGCAGGAACGCCGGCGCGTAGTGTCTTATCAATCAGATCGATGTTGCCGTCGTTTTCTTCTTTCGCCACCTGCGCCCAGATGGGCGGCACTGCGAAAAGCTGGCGCTGCGCCGTGCGCATGAAATCCGGCGTCTTTTGCAGGCGCGCAATGATCGATTGGTAGCGCTCGGGCTTCGCCGCGTATTCGAGAACGAAGGGATTGAAGAGCGCCGACCCCAGGAGTTCGACGTAAGATTGCGGACTGTGGCGCCACGACTGCGCGATATCCAGATCGAACAAGGCGAGGCCGATCTGGGTGTCGACGATATCGTAATCGGCCCGGTCTTCAGGCGTGAGCGCGTTCTTGTCCATTGCCTCCATGCGCTTGTGCAGATCGATGTAATAATCCCGCTGCTTCTGAATGGCGCGGGAGCTGATGTCGTCCAGGTCGCGGTCAAAGTCCTGGCCGTTGTATTTGTGCAGGCCCTGGCCGGAGGCCGTGACGGGCGAAAACGACAGCGTTTTATAGACGAACTCTTCGGCAGTTTTGCCGAAGTCCGACGGCGCGGATTTGCGGGAGCAGGCCATGGATATCGTGAGCAACAGTACAACAAGAACGCACGATCGCATTGCCCGAATTATACGGGAAGTAAGGACGTATCACCAAATAACGAATCCCCTTTGCGCAAAACCGCTTGCTTGCGCGCGCGGCTCGGAATGGGCTTCCAAGCCATGACCGCAAGGGAGTGGTTGAACGGGCTATTCTGCGACAGGTGATTAGTACTCAAGCACATTCGAGCAGGGCTTTGCCGTAAGCGGCGGCTCCCGGGTCTTTCTCAGCGGGCGCCCATGGGGCGAATTCCTTATCGCCGGCGGGCTGCCACGGACCTGGCTTTACTTCGAAACAGACGACGCGCGCAGTGCGGGGAAGGATGGTGTGCCATACGCCGGGCGCGATGTCGACGCCCCAGAGCCGGTCTTTCTCGGAATTGGACCCCGCATCGACGCCGAGACGATATCGCTTGATCACGGCGCCGTTGTCGTTGAAGATGATCACGTCCGCGGCGCCTTCCAGAACCAGGAATGACTCGGGTTTCGGGGGATTGGCGTGACGGTGCGGCTGTATGTAAGTGCCGGCCAGCAGGACATTCAGGAAGCGATGGGGATTGTCCTCGGGGCCGGAATGAAAATTGTGGTTCATGCGCAGGCGGGGCGACGCCGCGGCGCGTTCGGCGACGGCATTGAACAGGCTGGTTGAGATGGGAGTGACCGGCGGCGCGGTTTCAGATTCCATGCTTCGATTATCGTCCCTGGGCGCTCCTGGCTTTTTCGGCTTCCGGCGCGAATCGCCTCTGTTTCCCGTTCGATACGAAGACTGGCAATTCTGTTGCTCTTATCCCGTTGTCGGCGAGCAAGCTGACGCCCAAGCCGGTTGGGGGGCTGTATTTCGGCTTGATGTCTCGGCTTGATCTTATGGACCCGTTAACCCAGCAAGGCGTGAAGATAGTCGAATACCTCGGGCAAAAATACGGAGTTGGCGCCGAAGCGGTAATGACGCTGCTGGAGGCCCTGTTGCGCGGCAACGGGGACACGGCGCAGTTCAGCCATCCCGATCTCGGCGGCGCGGGACAATGGTCCCGCGGCCGTGCGGCCATGATCGGCGATGGGTTCAACGAAGCTTTGAGAGCGCGCGTCGAGGGACTCTGCGCCGAATTGGCCGATCTGGCAAAGCGGGAAAGCTCCGAACAGCGGGGCGCGAGCGGGGAATTCAGTCTGTTTGTCCCCTCGGCAGGTTTCTCCGGCGGCGCGTGGTGGGATCCCGAACTCGGAATCCCAAGCTCCAGCGGGTCCCAGAAGAATCTCAGCTATGCGTGGTTTCGGTCGGCGCGAAGATTGGCCATCCGCATCGGCGGCCGTGTTTTCGTCTATGACACGGGAGATTACGAAATCTGCGGCATCGCCCAACAGCAGGGCTTAGATGCGTCGTTAACGTTCATCAGTCAGCACGGCCCGGTCCGGCTGGCGGAATTACGGGGCGTGTCGAACGGCGAAGGCAATGAACGGCCGCGCGACATTCTGGTCGGCAGGCGCACGCCTATCTTCGGCTCCGAGACTCAGGCCGACGATATCTTCACCAAGCTTGAACGCCTCGCCGAGTTGCGCAGGAAAGGCGTCATCTCGGACGACGAATTCGCCGCAAAGAAGTCGGAATTGCTGGAACGGCTATGAACCCACCGATCCGTGACCGTCGCGGCTCGGATCGGTTGCGTCGCGGCGGGATTGGTCAACGGCCCGTAATCCCCAGCGCGAGCACCGACAAAGCCAAGGCCGGCGCCATCATCACGACGCCATAGCGCAGGAATTGAAAGAAGCCGACGTTCTCGCCTTCGCGTCGCAGCGCCACCAACCAGAGGATGGTGGCGAGCGATCCGGTGACCGACAAATTCGGGCCGAGGTCGATGCCCACAAGGATCGCGTTCCGGATCAGGCCCGAAATCTTCGCGCCGTGCAGCACGCTGCCCGCCACCAGACCGACCGGGAGGTTGTTCACCACGTTCGCGGCCAGCGCTACGCCGAAGGCGGATGCCATGCTGCCCGGCAGCGCACCCCACGC
>JASHSD010000484.1 GCA_030036985.1 Bryobacteraceae bacterium | reverse complement strand
GTTCGCTTTCCGGAGCCGGGAAAAGCCGCTCCTGCAGAACCGCGCCGAATGAGCCGATAAGTTGCAGCAAGCTGTTCAAAGGGCTGATCTCCTGAGTGGAATTTTGCTTCGTCACAAATATCCTACTCGGGATTCGGATTGCTATCAAACATTTTCTCGAAGATTTGTTTCAGCCCGGCGAATTTTGCAAGTTCCTCGGAATCCGCCTGGCCGCTCGCGTGACGAACTGCGAATGGCCAATTCCGGCCTGCCTGGTGGTAAAGCCCCGGCTTGAGTCGCCCCGCAAACCCGCAACCCTTTTAGTATCAATCAAAACACTTTGGGCGCCCTCCTGCCTTTATCAAGGCGAAGGTTGAAAGGGGTTCTCAAATGAGACAGAAACTATTCGGAATGCTTCGCAAAGCGGTGTTGCCGGTGCTGATGGCGGCCGCGCTGGCAATCCCCTCCGGAGCGGTAGCCGCGGAAAGAGGCGGCGGACACTTCGGCGGCGGACACGCAGTCGCGGGCGGCGGATATCACGGGGGCGCGTATGCGGGTGGTGGATATGGACGCGCGTATCAGGGCGGTGAATATCGCGGAGCAGTCGTCCCACGCGGCGGATATTATCGTGGCGGCGGCTATTACGGTGGCGGCCTCTACTTCGGTCTCGGCGTCGCGCCCTACTACGGCTACGGCTACGCGGCTCCCGTACCCGCGCCGTGTGGTTATTACGACCAGTTCGGTAACTGGATCCCGACTGCCTGCACAGTTCCGCCCTACGGCTATTGAAACATCGTGGCCCGCGTTCATGCGGGCGGCTGCCGCGCGCGCGAATATTACAATAAGAACCTATGATTTCGCGCGCTGAAGCTGAGGACATGTTTCGGTCCGACGATCTGATCGGCCTCGGCATGGAGGCCGACGCCATCCGCCGGAAGCATCACCCAGATGGCGTCGTCTCCTACATCATCGACCGCAACATCAACTACACCAACTTCTGCACCGAATACTGCAGCTTCTGCGCGTTCTACCGGCCCATGGGCAGCAAGGAAGGGTACATCCTTCCGCGGGAAGTCATCTTCGACAAAATTCAGGAGACCATCGATCTCGGAGGCACCGGCATTCTCTTCCAAGGCGGCCTGCATCCCGATCTGAAGATCGAATGGTACGAAGATCTGCTGCGCGCCATCAAAGCGAAGTTCGATATCTGGTGCCACTGTTTCTCGGCGCCTGAAATCACGAACATCGCCGAAGTCAGCGGCCTCTCGCTGCGCGACACCATCGCCCGGCTGCGCGACGCGGGTCTCGATTCCATCCCCGGCGGCGGCGCCGAAATCCTCGACGACGCCGTCCGCCATCGCATCAGCCGCCTGAAGTGCGGCACGCAGGAATGGATCGACGTGCATCGCACCGCGCACGAACTCGGCATGCGCACCACCGCCACCATGATGTTCGGCTGCGGCGAAACCATCGAACAGCGCATGAATCACTTCGATATCGTGCGGCAGATTCAGGAAGACACCGGCGGATTCACGGCCTTCATCCCCTGGGCCTTTCAGCGCGAGCTGACTTCGCTCGGCCGCTTCATCAAGGAAGAAGCCACGTCGGTCGAATATCTCAAGACGCTCGCCATCTCGCGCATCTATCTCGACAACATCGAAAACATCCAGAGTTCCTGGGTCACACCGGGCCTGAAGATCTGCCAGCTCGGTCTGCGTTTCGGCGGTAACGACGTCGGCAGCATCATGATCGAGGAGAACGTTGTATCGGCCGCCGGCACGCACCATCAGGCCACCGAGGAAGAGCTTCGCCGCATGATCCGCGATGCCGGCTTCGTCCCCAAACAGCGCGACACCCTCTACCGGACGTACTTCCTCAACTAAATCGGGACACGCGACTTCAGTCGCGTCGGACGGGCGCTGCCGGCAGACGCCTACTGCTCCCACCCGCCGCCGAGCGCATTATAGAGCTGAACCAGCGAGAGCCGCTCGTCCAGACGCGCGCGGGCAAGGTCGAGCTGCGCCGCGAAGTAGTTCGTCTGGCTGGTGAGCACTTCGAGGTAGCTTGTAGCGCCGCCGCGATAACGCAGATCGGAGAGCCGCGCCGCATCGGCCGCCGCTGCGGTGAGCGCTTCCTGGTGCTCGCTGAATTCGCGGTATTTCCCGTAAGAGATCAGCGCGTCGGAGACCTGGCGGAACGCCGTCTGGATGGCCTGGCGATAGGTGAGCAGCGCTTCCTGCTGCTGCGCTTCGGATAAACGCAGATTCGCGCGCAGTTGGCCCGCATTGAAGATGGGCTGCGTCAGCGGCGCAGTGAAATCCCATCCCGCCCCGGGACCGGCGAACAGGCTGAGCAGCTTTGTGCTGACGATGCCCACGTTGCCGGTCAACGGAAGGCTCGGGAACAACTGCGCGCGGGCGACGCCGATGTTCGCCGTGGCCGCCGCGAGTTGCTCCTCGGCCGCGCGCAGATCCGGCCGGCGCTCGAGCAGGCGCGACGGCAATCCGGCCGGAACCGCGGGCGGAGCCGGCTGTTCGGTCAGCGGAACGCCGCGCTCGATCGCGTGCGGGTTCTCGCCGATCAGCGTGCTGATCAGGTCTTCCTGCACGCCGATCTGGCGCTCGGTGTCGGGGATGGTTTCCGCGGCGGTCTCGACGAGCTGCTCGGCCTGGCGCACATCGAGAAGGCCCGTGGCGCCGCCGTTGAGCAGCGTCTGCGTCAGGTTCAGCGATTCGCGACGCGACGCCAGATTGTCCTTCGCGATCTGAAGTTCGAGATCGAGCTCGCGCATCTGGAAATATGCGGTCGCAACGTTCGCGACGAGCGTGCTGATGACTTCGCGCTGGTTCCATTCGGCCGAGAGCTGGTCGGCGCGGGCCGCTTCGGTGGCGCGGCGATATCGTCCCCAGAAATCCGGGGTCCAGGAGACCAGCGCGCCGATCTGGAAATAGGTGAACGTGAATCCCGGGACGCGTTCGCTGGTGAAGCTCGGACCGGCGCCGACGTTGGGGAACTGATTGGCGCGCGTGATGCCCACCTGGTCCTGCGCCTGCAGAACGCGGCTGGCCGCGATCTGTACGTCGTAGCTGTTTTTGAGGCCGGTGCGAATCAAGGCCTCGAGTTGCGGGTCGTTGAAAAGCTCCCACCATTTTTCGTCCCCGAGCGATGCCGTGTCGGCGGGCTTCGCCGGGGCCTGCGCATGGTAGAACTGATCGGGAGTCGTTACCGCGGGGCGCTTGTAATTCGGACCCACCGTGCATCCGGCGAGCAGCGCCCCGAGCAGGGACAGAAGAAGCGCCCCGATGAGTCCTTTTCGTCTCATGCGTGGCGCTCCCCTCGGATTTTCGACGTGATCAGTTCGACCACGTCGAACGTCACCGGGATCAGGAAAATCGCCAGCAGCGACGCCGCCAACATTCCGCCGATTACGACCGTGCCGAGAATGCGCCGCGAAACGGCGCCGGAGCCGGCTGCGGTCCACAGCGGGACGCAGCCCAGGATAAAGGCGAAGGCCGTCATCAGAATGGGGCGAAGCCGGATGCGACCGCCGGTCAAAGCGGCTTCCGCGGCGCTCTTGCCGGATTCGTATTCGTGCTTGGCGTACTCGACGATCAGGATGGCGTTCTTGGCGGAGAGTCCGATCAGCATCACCAGCCCGATCTGCGCGTAAACGTCGTTATCGAAACTGCGCGTCCACAGGAACAGATACGCGCCGAACACGGCTATCGGCGTCCCCAGCAAAACACTGAAGGGCAGCGACCAGCTTTCATACTGCGCCGCCAGAATCAGGAACACGAACAACAGCGAAAGACCGAAGACCTGCACGGTCGAAACGCCCTGCGCCGCTTTCTGCTCCTGGTACGACATGCCCGAATAATCGAAGCCCATTTCACGCGGCATGGTGGCGGCGAAGACTTCTTCGAGAGCCTTCATGGCCTGGCCCGAGCTGTATCCCGGCGCGGCCGCGGCGTTGATCTGCGCGGCTTCATATTCGTTGTAATGCATGGTGAATTCCGGGCCTGCGACGCTCTTCGTATCGGTGAGCGCGCTCAACGGCACCATGCTGCCGCCGGAGTTGGCCACATAGAATCGGTCGATGTCGGACATGCGCGTCCGATAATCGCCTTCGGCTTCCACGTACACCTGCCACTGGCGGCCGAAACGGTTGAAGTAGTTAACCAGATAGCCGCCCATAAACGCGCCCATAGTCTCATAAACGTCGGCGACGTTGACCTGCTGACGCTCGACCTTGGCGCGATCGACGTCGACGTATTCCTGCGGCACGTCCGGCAGGTCGGAACTGGTGACGCCGGTGAGCTCGGGCCGTTTGCGCGCGGCGGCGACGAACTTGTTCACGTTCTCGGTGAGGAACGGAATGCCGCTTCCCGACCGGTCTTCGAGCATCATGGTGACGCCGCCCGAAGTGCCCACGCCGGGAATCGCGGGAGGCGAGAACGAATAGGCGACGCCATAGGGCACCTTCGACAACGCGCCGGTGATGTGCGCGCGAATGGCTTCGTACTGCTCGTCGGGTTTCGTTCGCTCATCCCAGGGTTTCTCGGTGACGAAGAAGAAGGAACTGTAGGTGTCCTGCACGCGGCTGAGCAGGCTGAATCCGATGACGCTCGTGCAGCCCTGCACCCCGGGCGTGTTCAAAATGATGTCCTCCACCTGACGCGCCGCGGCCTGCGTCCGCTGCAAAGAGGAAGCGTAGGGAAGCTGCAGATTCACGTAGATGTAGCCGTAATCCTCCTCGGGAAGAAACGAGTTCGGGAGTTTGCGCCCGATCATCACGGCCGCGAAGGTAATGACGGCCAGGAGCACCATGGCGACGAACGCCTTTCGGATAAGCATCGCGGAAACGCCGATGTAACCCTCCGTCGCGCGCGCGAACACGCGGTTGAACCAGTTGAAGAAACGGCCGAGCGGGCCGGGCTTCCGGTTCTTGTCCTTCGGTTTCAGAAGCAGCGCCGAAAGAGCGGGGCTGAGCGAAAGCGCGTTGAATGCGGAGAACAGGACCGAGATCGCGATGGTCACCGCGAATTGCTGATACAAACGGCCGGTGATGCCGCCGATGAAGACCGTGGGAATAAAGACCGCCGCGAGGATCAGCGCGACGGCGGTAACGGGTCCCGAAACCTCTCGCATCGCCTGCAGCGCGGCGTCGCGCGGCGACATTCCTTCATCGATGTGGCGCTCGACCGCTTCCACCACGACGATCGCGTCGTCGACAACCAGACCGATCGCGAGCACGAGTCCGAACAGCGAAAGCGTGTTGATGGA
>JASHSD010000483.1 GCA_030036985.1 Bryobacteraceae bacterium | reverse complement strand
TTCCAGCAGTTTCGGACTCAGTTGGTATTTCCGCGCGATTTCACCGGTCGTGGATCCGGAATCCAGCGCGCGCATGGCTGCGATCTTCAGATCGCGACTGTAGACAGCTCGGGACAAATCCATTCCTCACTCCGTTCAATGTATTTGTTCCCTTAACTCGCTGTCTCATTTTCGGGGTTCACTCCAGACCCCGGTCTTCACCAGCTTGTAGGAACCAGGTGCCAGACTCGGTTCCTCGAAGGCCACCGAGACGTAATGGCCGCGGTCGTCTTCGTAGTCCCACGCCACGCCGATGTCCTTGCCGCCCGAGCTGACGGTGTAATCGGGATGGTTGTCTTTTTCCTTCTCGTCAATGCGGACAATCTGGATCGGAGCCTTGATGGCCAGGGTATCGAGTTTGCCCGTGAAGCCGTTTTCCGTGGACTGAAACGCTCCAATGATTAACGCTGAGGTCTTCTTCATAGTCTTTCTCCTTCTGGTTCGTGAAGCTACGGCATGCAGCTTCGTTACGGCGACCCTGAAGCGCGCGAGCAGCGACGAAGTCATAGGATTTTGTGCTTGCGCGAGGAGGCCGAAGGCCGGGGAAAATCCGTCATTGATCTTCGGAGCGACGCGCGCATAGTCGCCCGTATACAAAGAAGCGGGTATGTATCTGTGGCAAAACCCCGGTATTATTTAGCAAAGACACCTAAGCCGTTTAGCACGCCACTTTTCCAGATTCACTTTTATTGGTTTGCGGCGAGTTGCCTTCGTCAGGAACACCGAGCCTGATCGACATAGCACTTATTGAAACATTCAGGACATTGGCCAATGCCTGCACAGTCTTATTTCCATCGCCCATTGCTTTATTAATTAGATGCCACGGCATCAATAATTCGGCAGCAAATTGATTGGCCTGCGTTTCCTTCTTACCAGCTAGTTTACTCCTATAAAGTCCGTCATCTACTATGCCGTCTCCTATGTCATCTTTATGCAGAATAAAGTGCCCTATTTCATGCGCGATAGTAAATCGTCTCCGGGTATCTGGATGCGTACCATTAACATAAATGGAATATCCACTTTCTCCGCCGTGACCTGTGTCTTTCACGATCATTCCAGACACATCCTTGGGCCAGTCAACGCTCTTGAAGACCGTTAAGCCTAGCGCACTGGCGATTGGCATAACCTCGACAGGGTAATGTTCTTGATGTCGTCTGATAATATCCATCTGCTCGATATAGGTATGTCCGGTCATATAAGTTCATCTTCTTTATTCTTGACGGCGCTCTTCAAGGTTTAAGGCTCATGTTGAGGCCTAGCGCTTTGATTGTAAAAAATCGCGCGTTTGCTTACTTCTTCTTCGATTAGCCGTTTCCCTTCTTCTCTCAAAAATGTAGCCGCAGTATCGTGCGCCTTTTTCATGGCACCATCTTTTATGGCTTGATAACCAAAGAAACCTGCAACTGCCGTGTCAAATGCTACTACGCCAAGCGTAATCTGAAGAATGGTGAAATTTATTGAGATGGTATTATATACGTATTCTGGTGCTTTGTCGCTTACTGCTTGCACCTTAACAAGAGAAAGCCACAAGAAGAACAACGCGACATTGATCGCGCCTACGGTTATGACTACTCCGGCCAGAAAGTTCTTCATCGGTCGCAAAGTAATATTCCAAAAGCCTGGAAGCAACTTTTACGCGATTTATGAATCTTCAATTCGGAGAGTGTGACACCCTATTGCAACAAGGCATTGCACAAAGAAAACAGCGGTGAAGCTACCGCGCGCAATCTTGTTTGCAATGTTTCTTTCGCTGTCCTCGATACCTATACCAGCCAGCTTTTCGGTAAGCTCCTTGTAGCCAATATGGCGGCGCTTAAGTTCTGATTTTAAAAGACCTTTTACTTTTTTGGCCCAATCTTCATGCATAAAAATACCTCACATGTGATGATGAAATTCATCATATTCGATGATTCTATCATTGACAACGATGTAAATATCACTATATTCGATGATACAAACATCAAATACGGTGATTTTAAGTGGCTCAACATTTCCTCCTTTCGTCCAAGGCCCGGACGCTCAGTCTCGCAAAAGTGATGCGGTTGAGTGAGCAGGAAGCGTTTGAGAGTTTCAAGGAGCTGCGGTGGGTCGATAATGGCGGCGAGCCGTTCTGCCCGCGTTGCGGTTGTTTGGCGATTTACCAATACAAGGCGCGGCGCATCTTCAAGTGCAAGGGCTGCAATGCGCAGTTCTCCGTTACGACAGGAACTATCTTCACCAGCCGCAAGCTATCCTTGCGCGACATTCTGGCAGCGATTGCGATTTTCGTGAACGGTGCGAAGGGACATAGCGCGTTGCAGTTATCCCGCGATCTGGATGTGCAATACAAGACGGCCTTCGTGCTTTCTCATAAAATCCGCGAGGCACTTAGCGGAAAGAACAAGGCCGAAATCCTTCAGGGCGAAGTGGAAGTGGATGGTGCATATTTCGGCGGGTACGTGAAACCCGCCAACTACAAAGAACATCGCCGTGACCGCCGCCTGCTTCAGAATCGAACCGGCAAGCGGGAAGTAGTGGTTGTGATGCGCCAGCGCGGGGGCGATGCAGTGACGGAAGTGTTCAAAACGGAGCATGATTCGGTTGCTACGATCCAGAGCCGCGTGGCGAACGGCAGCACCATTTATGCCGACGATGCTACGGGGTGGGACGCTCTATATTCGCGCTATCTGACGAAGCGCATCAACCATAGCGAGGCTTACAGTCATGACGGTACCTGCACGAATCAGGCAGAGTCGTTTTTCTCCCGAATCCGCCGCGCGGAAATGGGGCAGCATCACCATATCGCCGGGAAGTATCTGGACTCATACGCTGCGGAAATGGCATGGCGCGAGAATAACCGCCGCATCAGCAACGGCGAGCAATACCTGATTGTGACGAATATGGCTCTTACCGCGCCAGTGTCGCGGCAGTGGAAGGGGTACTGGCAACGGCAAAGTTATTCATCTAACTAACTGACTATAAAAATAATATTGGTTATTGACATTTTTATGATCTGGTGCATAGCCTCCTTATAAAAGTTGTGGTATTCTCGCGGCGCTAAAAATAACCCAAACGCGGAATATTACCTTATGACCACTCCCATGAACCTTGCGGTTTGCGACGATGGCAGTCCACCAAGGATATGGTTTGCCAAAATCTCGCATGAATTTAAAAACGAACACCACGTTTTTAAATCCGAACAAATTCCTGGTCTGTTTATCGCTGATAAAGACTCGATGAGAGCATTTGCCCAATTGGTGCCGACCATTATGGGGCTAATATTGGCTAATACTGGTCATAAAGTGAAGATTTTCCTAAGGGAAGATTTTTGGGAATTTCAGAAAGCCCATAGCTCTCTACAGCCATCGATTAAAGATACGTTGATTGCGATTCAGAAAGTGGCTTAAATGTCGAATAATTCGATTTCCATCTATACACGCGACACGCTCCGCGAATACTTGGAAGGAATTTACGGTTGCAAATGGATTGGGCAATGCATCGCTGCGCCATATGCGGATCAAGATGAAGTTCCCGACCAGTTCAAACCTCCTAAGGGCAGCGCGTTCAATGTGCCGCAGCCTACTGCCGCAGAAGGAAAATACTACCAGTGGGTGATAGATGATGTCATTAATGACAATAAGCTGGAAGTTGTTAAAGCGGCCTATGTTGTTAGTGACAAGAAAAAAGACGTTGGAAACGAGTAAAATAAGCATCTCGTTTATTCCCGAATCCTCCACACAAATGCCCGCTTGCTCTTTCCAATCTTCACAATTAGTCCCCGCTTTTCGGAGCGCGTCAGGGCATGAATAACGCGGAAGTTTACCCCGTTCCGCAGGATCACATCAGTTTCATCAATGCCCTTGGCGCGTAGCACACGCAGGCCGATTTCCCGCGTATCCAGCGGCCCCTCGTTTCGTAATGCTTCAAGGCATATCCGCGTGGTTTCGCCCCGGCGGAAGACGCGGTTCAGATCCACATACGCCGGGAAGTCGGACGGCTCCCCCGCCGCCTCGAACAGCCGCAGCGTGGCGTTGATATGCGCCAGATCCACCTGCGCCTCCTTGAGCTTCGCCTCGTAGGCTGCTACCATCGTGCGCACCTGGTCGCGCTTCTTTCTGAGTATCGAGATGGAAAGCGGCTCTCCCATGCCCCGAACCTACCCGCGCTCCCCGATGCGGGGAAGAGCGCGGAAGGTGTGGTTGATGCATAGGGCTGCCCCCCACCGTGTTTCAATCCGATCTACAATCGTCGTCATGAAGGCCGGAACAACGGCGGACAAGTTGAAGCCACCCCTGCGCGGATTCACTCACCAGAAGTACGAGGACGAAGCCGCGAAGTGGGAGGAAACGGGGCAATTCGATTACTTCAGCAAAGGCCGCTACAGCTTCGTGCGGATGCATCTGTGGCTCGATTCGCGCGGCGCTCGATTCGAAGGGGTGAACGAACGGTTGCAGCGTTATTACTGGGCTCTGAAGGAAGAGTTAAAGCCGGAGAGCTGGTACGACGATTTTCTTAACGAGCGTGATATTTGCCGAGAATGCGGCGAGTCGTTTTCATACGAGAACCTGAGCTTCTGCACGTTCTGCGAGGCAAATTACGGCTACTGCCACAAGCCCGGCGGATTTGGGACGAACGGGAATCCCGTCTGCCCCCTTTGCGGCAAGGGCGAAATCGTCGGCTGAATTGCATCACGGCCCACGAACGGGGACAGGCCGAGATCGCGAATAGTCAACGGGAATGCCACGGCGCCCAGTTGCCGTACCGAAGGGAATGCAGGTAATCGCAAATCATCGCCGCGCGCGGTACGGCGCGTGTAAACTCCGCGATGTCGCCGTCGAACTCCCCGAGCCATCCCTTGATGTAATTGGCCTGCGCGGCATGATCGAGCACGATGTTCAGATCCGCCGAAAGGAAGATGGCGGCCAGATCACAGAGAACTTCTTCTCTCGCGAATTCCTCCCTGTAATGCATCGGAGACGTGAATCGGCGATTAAGTCGCTCTCGCGCGGAGGTCCAGTGGGCCAACTCGTGGCAGACCGTGAAATAGTATCCCGGACAGCTTTCAAAGCACTCGCGCGGGGGCATCAGTATGAAGTCGTCGTCGTGACAATAACGGGCCGATTCGCCCTGCCTGATATCCGCCCCGTGTTCCAAATCAAGGCATCGGCCTCCGGGTTCGGCTCGATTGCCCGTGTCCTGGCGTTGCCGTCCCAAAGCTGTAGCCAATCGCCGGTACTGGCGACGATAGCGGGTTCCAGCGCCGCAGCGATGGCACGGTAGTGGGCTCGGGAGATCATCGATCAGGCGTGGATAGCGGCCCCGCGTTCCTCGTTCATCACCTTCGCCGCGAAACTGGCAGGAGCCGGTTCCTCGGCGACGGTCTGGGTCGCATGCTTGTCCAGATCCAGCGCCGCGTTAAGCTGCGCCTGTTTCGCCAGCAATTCCTTGAGCCGGGCCTCGTGCTCGAAAGGCCTGTCCAACTGCGCCTTATATTCGACTAGCGCCTTTTGCTGCCGCTCAATCTCGCGCTGCTCCTCCTCTAAGCGCCGGTCGAGGCTGCGCAGCGCGTGCTCGACACTCGAAATCGTACCCGCCGGGCTGTCCGGGTTGAGATTCGCCTTGTAGGTCTCCTTGCCGCGGACGAACAGATCCGGCACGCCGTCCTCGAAGGCTCTGGCGCGGCTTAGAATCTCGAATCCCTTGTGATGCGCCCGGACGGTGAGCGTCTTGTCACCACGCCATGACATGACGGTGCTGATCAGGGCCTTCCCGGCATCCCTCGCGGGCTCCCTTCCCGGAAAACTCTCGTTTCCCGATCGTCATCGTGAATTCATCCTCGGCGTGCGCGTCGCGGGTGCCGATGTCCGCCGTGAGGGCTGCGTGATATTTCTGCCCGCGCTCAATGTGTTCCGGCAGGCTCTTGATCGACCACCGGATATTGTGCTGCTGATTGACGTGGGATGCGCGCAGTTGGTCGAGCTTCCTGACTTCCGTATCGACCTTGACCTTCTCCATCACCGCCGGATTGCCCGACGCAATCGCTTTGATTTCGGCATAGGTGAGCGCGCCGCCTTCGAGATCTTCAGCCTGGCGCACGGTGACGCTGCCGTTCATGACCTGATTGATAAATCGAGCTTTCGTTTCGAGACATTGCCACATATAGGCGTCGAACGACCCTTCCGTGACATAGCGGTGGATCTGCACGGAAGCGTTCTGATTGCCCTGCCGCAGTATCCTTCCTTCACGCTGCTCGATATCGCGCGGTCTCCATGGCGCGTCGAGATGGTACAGGGCAACCAAACGTTTCTGAATATTGGTCCCTGCGCCCATTTTTTCCGTGGAGCCCAGCAGGATTCGCACGCGCCCGGCATTCACTGAGTCGAACAGCGTCTTCTTCTGGAGATCCGTTTCGGCGTCATGGATATAGGCGAGGCGCATGTCGAGCGCTGCCTTTCTGCCGTCGCCGGTAATTTTGAGCATGTTATCGACGCGCGGGTCCACACCGCCGCCCTTGAGCTTCTGCGGTGGCGAATATCGTGCCGCCGTTGCGCTCCGCCAGATAGCGCGTCTTCATGTACATATCGAGCGCGCGGTTGCTCTCCGTGTTCGGCAAACCCGCGATGCGTTGCATTTTTGTCACGAACCCTAAGTTCTTGAAAAGATCCGATTCATCCGTAAAAATCCGATCCACCCCCATCTGCTCGAAAGTGACCGCGTCATCCTTGCGCTCCCGGTCGGCGCGCTCCTTCAGCTTGGTCTCAAGCCGCTTCTTCGCCTTTTCGAGTTCCTTGACGATGCGGCGGTTGTCCCCTTTCTCAGCCTTCGCCTCATAGACAGCGTTTTCCAGCTGTTCGATCTGCCTGCCGACAAACCGCTCGAAGGTCTCATCGGCGACGGGAAGCAATTCAAACGATTTGTGCGAGACGATGACCGCGTCGTAGTTGCCGGTGGCAATGCGCGACATCGCTCTCTGACGGTTGCCCGCAGCGAATGCATCCTTTCCCGCCACGAAGATATTGGCCTGGGGGTAAAGCGCGAGGAACGCCGCGCCCCATTGCTCGACCAGGTGATTGGGAACGACGATCATCGGCTTCTGCGCAAGGCCGAGACGCTTCATTTCCATGGCGGCCGAGACCATGACGTTCGTCTTTCCTGCTCCCACACAATGTGCAAGCAACGTATTGTCGTTCTGGATGATGCGCCAAACCGCGTCCTTCTGATGCTTGTCGAGGTCGTCCTTCCGCAGGATCGACTTGTTCATGCCGGGAAAGGTCAGGTGCGAGCCGTCATAGGTGCGCAGGCGCAGGTTGTTGAACCTGTCGTTATAGAGCCGTGAAAGCCGTTGCGCGCGGGCTTCGTCCTGCCATATCCATTCGCCGAACCGGTCTTTGAGCTTCTGCTGCGCTTCCCGCGCCGCGATCGTTTCCTGCTGATTGACGACGCGCGTGTCGTCGGGCATGACGTCATAGATCGTCGGCATGCGACCGTTGAGCGCATCCTCTATAAGGTCGGTCGCCTTCGCCTGCGGCGTTCCCCATGTCGTGGTGTTCGCGACGCAGGCCTTCGCTTCCCAGTCGAGCGTGAGGTTCCATGTCGCGATGGCGGCGGAGTGCGCCACATCGACGCCGCTATGAACACCGAGCGTCTCGCGGATGAAGTCCCGCACGTCGGTGGAGGGAATCCATGATGAACCGAGCCGCGCGCTGATGTCGCCGGGCAGGAGGTCGGCGGGCTGGACTGCCTTCAGCGCGTCGACATTGCGTTGGTAGCCGGGGTCGAGGTTGACGGCGGCTTCCGCCGTCTTCAGTTTTGTCCGCACATTGCCACTGAGATAATCATCGGCGGTCTCCCAGTCCCCTTCGGGGTTTCGATAAACCATCGCGTCCAGTTCGTGCTGCATCTGCTTGGCACTATGCCCGGTCAGGGAGGTCATGCGCTTCCAGTCAATGCGGCCGGTCTCGTTGAGCGATATTGCAAGCGCTTCGGCGGCGTTGTCGACGCGGGTCGCCGGAATGTACTTCGATAGCGTGCGCCGCTCGAATATCGCCGTCTTAGTCGCGCGCTTGTGCTCGGCGTCGTAGTTTTCAAGCGACAGGAGCAGGGGCTGGTCGGGATCGCCAGCAAACGCCCGGATGTTGTCACGAGAGGAGAGGGGGCCGTTGCGCCAGACGAAGTTGTCATAGATTTCATTCAGGAGCTGTCGCGCCTCGGTGATTCGGTGCTCGGGCGCATCGTCGAGCTGGGTCTTGAACACGAGTCGCACCGCGTCCCGGATCGCCATCATTCCCCGAATTCGGCCGGCGGCGCTCGCGGGAAGCGATGTTTCCTCGAAGCTGCTGCCGTTGCGGACGACGATCTTTCCATCACGCTCGGCGTAGGCGCCGTCCTTGATGCCGGTGAACGCTTCCGCGTCGAGAATCCTGGGCGGCCCGCGTCCCTGATCTTTCGGGATGTATGCGCCTTCCGGCAGGCTGCGCACCGCGCGCGCCAGCAATTCAGGGGTGAGCGTTCCCTCCAGCGTCGGCTCGGCTCCGCGGTACATGGTGCCTTCGAGCTTCATCTTTCCGAGCATTATCTCGGGGTTACGCGCGTAATATTCGTTGACCAATATCGCGCCGTCTTCGCTCTCGACCACTCCCAAGCTCTGCCATGCGTGGGCCGCCGACTGCGTACCGGGCTGTCGCTTCTTCAGGAAGATGATGTCGGTCGTGACTTCCGTGCCGGCATTCCACTTGAATGCCGTGTTCGGAAGCCGGATCGCCCCGAGCAGGTCTGCCTTTTCCGCCAGATACTTCCGCACCGTCTCGTCCTGCTTGTCCAGGGTGTACCGGCTGGTGATGAGCGCCATGACTCCCCCCGCCCGTGTTTTCTCCAAGGACTTGGCGAAGAAGTAGTCATGAATCGCCCGCGTGAGTGTGTGCTTCATCGCCGGGTCATGGACGGCATAGTCGCCGAATAATCGTCAGCAGATCATTATTCGGCTAATGGCGAGGTTTCGTTAATGACGAGGAAAGCTGCCGAAATTCGCCTGGCGGGGCTTTAGCCCACAT
>JASHSD010000482.1 GCA_030036985.1 Bryobacteraceae bacterium | reverse complement strand
GGCGCTGCCGCCTGCATCAACTGGTCCACGGATTCGATCAAGCGCTCCATGGGAATGCTGTTGATGCCGCTTCCCATCAGGACGATGGCCGACGAACGAAGCGCCGCGCTCGGCAATGTGATATTCGGGGCGCTGACTGCGCCGATATGCACGAAACGGATCGGCACGCCTTCCTTCCCTGCCTTTGCCCCCGCGACGATCACCCGCTCGGCGCTTTCTCCCCAAAGATAGTCCAGAACAACGTCGATCCCGTTCCCGAACTGCTCCTGTAAGGCATCTTCCAACTCGTCGTCCATGGACCCGAGCATAGACCCGGGCATGGACCCGAGCGGAATCGTCACATCCGCCCCCAAGGTAGTAAGCTCTTCAGCGCCTCCGCATTCCTGCCGGTCGCAACGACTTTTTTCGCGCCCATATGCTTTGCGATTTGGACCGCCAGTCGACCGGCCGTGCCCGTGGCGCCGTTCACCAGGACGGTTTCTCCGGCCACGAGCCTGGCGCGTTCCCTCAAGGCGGCCCACGCCGACATACCTGGATTACCGATAGCTGCGGCAGTTACGTCGTCCAGTGCGTCCGGAAGCGCGATGCAGCGGGAAAGCGGCGCCACGGTTTGTTCGGACATACTGCCGAAAGGCGCCCGCGGCAGCACGAAATAAACACGCCGGCCATCGTCGAGGCGGCCCACGCCGTCGATTCCCACAACAAACGGAATGTCTCCCGACGAGCTGTAGTGCTTTCCGGACGCCCTGCTCTTCACGACCGTGCTCAGCGCGGCGGCCGCCACCCGGACGCGAACCTCTCCAGGCGCGGCGACGGGGTCGTCGAAAGAACCGTAGATCGGCGTCTTGCCGGCCTCGACTGCGATTGCGGCTTTCATGGCGTTCCTCCTCGATATACGTGTATTATACACATACAATGGACAAAACATTTCGCGAACTTCATCGCACGCTGGTTGACCTTGTCGGCCTGATGAACCAGCCGCAACGCGATAGCGCCCTTCTTAAAGAGGCAGGCGTTGCTCTGGACCGGGCGTTGTTCCCTCTGCTGGCCGTGATCGAGCGGAAAGGTCCGATCGGCGTTGTGGAATTGGCCGGCCTCGTGGGACGGGACTACACGACGGTAAGCCGGCAAGTCGCTAAGCTCGAAAGCCTGGGACTGATCTGTCGGACTCCTTCGAAGTTCGATAAACGCGTGCGCCAGGCGAAGATCACGGCCAGGGGTCGGGCGATGACGAAGCTTATTGACGCGGCTCGCGAGCGCATGGCCGGAACGCTCTTCGCCAGCTGGAGCAGGCGCGATCTGCAGGACCTGTCGCGCCTGATGCGCCGGTTCGCGGACGATTTTTCGAATCTGCCTGTTCCGCGGCGATCCTGACCTCTTGGGTGAAAATGGGACCCGTACTGAGCCGCGACCGCGAGGGAGCGGTCGCCGGGAGTCACGAATCAAGCTGCGCACCCGGACTCCTTTGCCGGAATGACGCCGGTGGAAGACAGGTGTATACTCATCGGTGCCAGGAAGTCCAATCGAAGACGTCCAATCGAAATCCCGGACTCTTGGGGGTGGAATGAAACGAAGAATCTTCGCCTTTTGCGTGGCCGGTCTGGTGGCTCTCGGCATGGGAGTTCCGCTGTGGGCCCATCACTCGTTTGCGGCGGCATACGACCTGAAAAAGCCGGTCGAGGTTCACGGCGTCATCACCAAGGTGCTGTTGGAAAATCCGCATTCGTGGTTCTACATCAATGTCAAGGACGCGAACGGCAAAACGGAAGAGTGGGCATTTGAGGCCGGCACTCCCAGCGGCATGCTTCGTAACGGCTATAAGCCCAGCGTCATCAAGGCGGGGGCCGAAGTCACCATCAAAGGTTTTCACGCCCGGGATCTCACCAAGCCCCGCGGCATGTTAAGTGAGCTCATCCTGGCCGACGGCCAGAAGTTCGGCATGTTCGGACCTCAGGAGAGCCACTGATCCATGAGTCTTTCAATCATGAAACTCTCAATTCTGACAGCGGCGATTGCGGGCGCGTTCGTGTGGTTCGCGGCGGCGCCGGCGAGCCTGCCGGCCCAAACCAGCGAAGCGGGACAGAGCGGCGTGGCTTCTTCGGCAGTCCCCCGCATGCCGGACGGCCATCCGGATCTTTCGGGAGTCTGGTGGCGCGGCGCCGATGTCGGCGGACGCGGCTTTAACGCGGGAGGCGGCGGGCGAGGCCGAGGACGCGGTCCCGCGCCCGTGACGTTCTCCAGTTTGTATACGCCGGAGGCTCAGGCCGAGGCGAAGAAACTCTCCGATAAAGATGACCCGTCGCTCAACTGCATGCCTACGGCTTTCGGCACTTTGAACGTGAGCCTCTTTGACGTCGGCGCCGTCGGACAGATCGTGCAGACGCCGAAGTTCGTGATCATGCTCACGGAAACTTACCACGGTTTTCAGATCGTGCCGATTGACGGCCGGCCGCATCGTGATGACGTGATTCCGTCCTGGCGCGGCGACGCTATCGGCCACTGGGACGGCGACACCCTGGTTGTCGACAAAACGAATTTCACCGACAACACCTGGATCTCGGCGGAAGGCCGCGTGTCGTTCCACTCGGACGCGCTGCATATCGTGGAGCGCTACCATCGCGTGGACGCCAAGACGCTTGAAATTGAGGCGACTCTCGAAGATCCGAAGGTGCTGACCAAACCGTGGGTGGTGCCCAAGCAGACTCTGGTTCTGGCGCCGTTCGATCAGATCATGAACCTGAACTGCTCGAGCACGGAAGTCAAAGACCTGATCGACGCCGTGCAGGGAACCCCCGAAAAGAAGTAGCACAAAAGTAGGGCAGGTTGTTAACCTGCAGCGGATTGGCAATCCGCTTGGCCGTTTGAGCGACAGAGCTGACAATCTGCCCTGCATTCCTCTGCGCTACACTGAAATTTCACCCTCTCCCATTAATTCACCCGTGATCTCAGTCAGCAATGTCAGCATGCGCTACGGCGCCAAGATTCTGTTCGAAGACGTTTCCACCGTCTTTCAGTCCGCCCGTCGTTACGGCCTTACCGGGCCGAACGGCTGCGGCAAATCCACGTTCATGAAGGTTCTCTCGGGAGAACTGGAAGCCCAGAAAGGCTCCGTCGTGCGCCCGAAGCGCGTCGGCGTGCTCAGCCAGGACCAGTTCGCCTTCGATGCCTTCCGCGTCGTCGACACGGTGATCATGGGCAACCGGCCGCTGTGGCAGGCGTTGTCTGAACGCGATGCACTGTATGCCAAGACAGACATGACCGACGAAGACGGCATGCGCCTCGGCGAACTGGAAGGCATTGTTGCCGAAAACGACGGCTATTCGGCCGAAAGCGACGCGGCCATTCTGCTCGATGGTCTCGATATCCCGGAAGCGCTGCACGAGCGCAAAATGGGCGAACTGCAGGGCGGTCAGAAAGTGCGCGTGCTCCTCGCCCAAGCGCTTTTCGGCGGTCCCGACGCCCTGCTCCTCGACGAGCCCACCAACCACCTCGATCTCGAATCCATCCACTGGCTGCAGGATTTCATGCTGCGCTATCAGGGCACGCTCATCGTGATCTCGCACGACCGCCACTTCCTGAACAGCGTCTGCACCCACATCGCCGATATCGATTACCAGACGATCATCACCTACACCGGCGGCTACGACGAAATGGTGCTGGCGAAGACGCAGATCCGCTCGCGCATCGAAGCCCAGAACGCGCAGCGCGAAAAGAAGATCGCTCAGCTCCAGGAATTCATCGCGCGATTCTCGGCCGGCACGCGGTCGAGTCAGGTGATGTCGCGCAAGAAGGAAGTCGAGCGCCTGCAGACCTCGGATCTCGCGAAATCGAACATCGCGCGGCCCTTCATCCGGTTCGAGATGAAGCGGCCTTCGGGACGCCATGCGCTCGAAGTGAAGGGCCTGTCGAAATCCTACGGCGAACATTCGGTCATCCGCGATTTCACCGCGAGCGTTTCGCGCGGCGAGAAGATCGGGTTGCTTGGCCGCAACGGCGTGGGCAAGACCACGATGCTGCGTTCCCTGATCGCCAACGCTCCGGGCGCGACCGACGAACCCTTCGACATCAATAACGGCGCCGTCGAATGGGGCCATGAGGTCTCGGTCGGCTATTTCGCCCAGGACCACCGCGCGACCATTCAGCCCGGCCGCACCATTCTCGAATGGCTGCAGGATATCGATCCGACGGCCGGCACCGAAGAGCTGCGCGGACTGCTCGGCCAGATGCTGTTCATACGCGAAGAAGCCACAAAGCCCACCGAAGCGTTGTCGGGAGGCGAGGCCGCGCGCCTGATCTTCTGCAGACTCATGCTGCAGAAGCCGAACGTGCTGGTGCTCGACGAACCCACCAACCACCTCGATCTGGAATCCATCAACGCGCTGAACATCGCGCTGCAGAAGTACGACGGCGCCATCTTCCTCGTCACCCACGATCACGATCTGCTGGACGAAGTCGCCACCCGCATCTGGCGCTTCGACGGCAAAGGCATCGAGGACTTCAAGGGCGCTTACGAGGAGTTCCAGACCGCCTACGCCTGATACGATGTAGAACACGCCTCGGCCATATGCGGGCGAACGGGTCCGCGTGTAGGGCAGGATGGCATCCTGCGGCGGATTGGCAATCCGCCTGGCCTGGACCGGACAAATCCCCGTGGGTTTCCGGAGAGTCTGTGGCTTCTTGTCAGCGCCGCATCCGCATCACCCTTGCCTACGACGGAACCGATTTTCACGGCTGGCAAGTGCAGCCGGGGCTTCCGACCATCCAGGGCGCGCTCGAAACCCTAATCGGCGAAATGGAAGGCAAGCCCGTGCATGTCGCGGGCTCGGGACGCACCGATGCGGGTGTGCATGCTCTCGCCCAAGTGGCCGCATTCAGCATCGAAAACCCGATCCCCGTGGCCAATCTGCAGCGCGCCGTGAATCGCCTGTTGCCCCCGGCAATCCGCATCGTCGAAGCCGCCGAGACCCATGCCGATTTTCATCCGCGCTTCGACGCCGTGGCCAAGAACTACCGATACACCCTGTTCCGCGCCGCGGTGTGTCCGCCGTTTAGCTGGCGCTATGTGCACCATCATCCGTACCCGCTTGACGAACCCGCAATGATCGAAGCCGCCCGCGTTTTCGAAGGGGAGCACGACTTCACCGGATTCGCGGCGTCGGACGATCGCGACAGCGAGGAAAAGTCGCGCGTGCGCCGGATCTTCCGCTCGGAACTGGCGCGCTCCGGCGATGCCCTGATTTACCGCGTGCGCGGCAGCGGCTTCCTCAAGCACATGGTGCGGAATATGGTCGGAACGCTGATTGAAATCGGCCGGGGCAACCGGACGGCGCGCGATCTCGAAGCCTTTCTTTGCGGCAATTCGGCGCGTAAAGCGGGACCGACGGCGCCCGCCAAAGGCCTCACGCTGGAATCGGTGGAATACCCGGCTACTGCGCGTCCGGATCCGGTTTTTCGCCCGGACGATACAGCGTAGGCGGTTTGCGCTCCGGCTTGATGATGGTGGGCGGCACATCGCCCTTGGCCTGGTTGGCCGCAGTCGCATCGCCGGGCTTTTCCTTCGTTTGTTCGGCCCGCAGCACCTGCTCGGCCTCGTGCTTGGCCTTGTTGTCTTTCGCGTTCAGTTCCGCGGCGCGAGCGGAATCATCTTGCTTCCCGAGATCCAGGCTGTCGGAAGTCGCGGCCAGGGCCTCGGTCAGATCCACGCTGTACAAATCCACATCCGACGGATTGCTGTCCTTGATCTTCTGCAACTGATCCAGCATGCGCTTCTCGGCATCGCGCATGGCCGTTTGGCCCTGGCCGATATCGACGCCGCGCTTGAGGGCGTCGTCCGACACCGTATCCATGGCGTCAATGATGTTGGTGTAGTCTTCCAGAAGCTGGCGCGCCAGGAGCGAACGGCCCTTCTTCTCCTTATCGAGCAGACGCTGCAGCTGATCGAT
>JASHSD010000481.1 GCA_030036985.1 Bryobacteraceae bacterium | reverse complement strand
ACGTGCCCGAACTGGATCCGACTTCCGCAGAAGGTCAGATGCTGGAGGCCGAGATGAATGCAATGCAGGAGGTTGCGGATGAGGGGCCGCCGGCAGAGGCATTCGCCTCGCGGGTCGCCGAGAGGTTCAATCAGAAGATGGGTCAATTGGCTTACCTGAAGGTCACCGCCCCTGCCAATGCGCCGGATGCGTGGGAGCGCGAGACCATCAGGACTAAACCTCAAGGCGAGCTGGTGGAGCAGGAGGCGCCTTTGAACGGCAGAAAGGCCTGGCGCATGCTGGTTCCCGATGCGGGCGGCGCCATCAGCGCTGCAATTTACCTCAAGTAGCGCGCCGGGCGGATAATAGAAGCCTGCGTAAATCGAAACAAACATCGTCCGACGGAGCACTCCGATGTTCCTTCTGCCAAAAGGCTCAGGAGGTGGTGGGAAGGCTGATTTCCTCGCCAGGCGGCTATCCGCGCGCGTACATCTGCGACGAGTGCATCGGGATATGTAACTCGATTCTGAACGAAGACGTGGACGGGGAACCCGCCAAGCCGGAGTCGGAAGCCCTGAGGCTGCGCGCGTATCTGGCTCACCTGCTGGAATATATTCCGGACAGCGACCTTGCAACAGTGGAGAAAATCCTCCACGCTCTCCGGGATCCCGAACTGCGCATGGCGAAAAGAAACGCCGGCGAGGTTGTGCCGATTTCAGCCGGCGGCGATCCGCAAGATCGCGGAATGTAAGATAAATAACATAACCGCTGACTCCTATCCGGCTCAGGCGACGCGCGCGCCCGCCGCCCGATACCTTCCCGCTCTGACCGGCTTGCGATTCGCGCTGGCGCTGTGGGTGATCCTGCATCATTTGACCGGGCGCAACATGCTGCTGGCCGGGTGGGCGGCGACGCTGCCCGTCGGCATACAGAGCCTTCTCCACGGCGGTTATCTGGCGGTGCAGACGTTTTTCCTGCTCTCGGGGTTTGTCCTTGCGCAGAGCTACGTCTCGACTCGCTGGCATCGCCGGAATCTGATGCGCTTCGCCATTGCGCGCGTCGCCCGCACCGTGCCGGCTTATCTGCTGAGCCTCGTCATCGTCTCGTGGTTCATGTTGCAGTTCCTGGTGAAGCCGGGTAGTTTGGGGCGCAAGGTTTCCGTCCTCGCGGACTACGCGTTCGTGCTGCAGGGGTGGACCGGATCGATGGGCATCGGGTGGAACACTCCAGCCTGGTCGCTTTCCTGCGAGTTCTTCTTCTATCTCTGCTTCCCGTTGCTTTTGGTATGGCTGTGCCGCGGCGGATTGGCGCGGACGTCGGCCGTTCTGGCCGTATCGTTCGTGGTTCCCGTACTGCTCGCACATGCGGGCCTTCCGGCTCAATGGAAGCCGATCCATCACCTCTCGGATTTCGTGGCCGGAATTGCGGCCGCGGGCGTCTATCGCGCGATTGTGCGCGCCGGGGCTGCGCCAGGATGGCTTGGAGCCCTCTTTTATTTGCCGGCGTTGCTTGCCGGGGGCGCGTTCATCGTCTATCCGCGCGTCCTCGACGGCACGTTGGCCGATCTCAACACCGTGCTTCGCCCCTTGAATGTCGCGTTGCTGATCGGACTAGCGTGCGGCGGCGGGTGGCTCGCCCGGCTCCTGGCCGGCAAGGTCGTCGATTATCTCGGGCAGGCCAGTTATTCGATGTACATCCTGCACATCCCGCTGCTCTGGTGGTATTCGCGCTATACGACTTACCGCTGGGGTTCGACCCCGCCGGCGTGGATCGGGTTCCTTTTCATCGCGGCGGTGATTGTGGTTTCGATCGTGGCGTTTGAATTCGTGGAAACGCGGGCGAATCGGCGGATTCGCGCGTGGGCGGCGGCTCGGATGGAATCGGCCGAACCCGTTGCGCTGCGCGCCGCGGCTTAGCGCGCCGAAATCAGTGCGACGGCGACGATCCGAAGACCGTGACCGTCTCCACTTCTTTCCCGCTCGGCGTTTCGGCCCTTACACGCGCCTGCTTCAGCGCATTCATGTTGGCTCCCGAAGTAGCGCCCGCCAGTTCATCCGGCATGGACGCCACAGGACGGTTGTTCGCCTGCGCCAGGCGAAAGGCCTGCGACTTGGGATAAACGAACTCGTGGCCGGTCTTGTCTCCCGGATAGAACCACGCGTAGATGGCTGCCGGCGATCCCGGCGGCACGTTCTCGAATTCCAGAACCGGTTTGTTGGAACGCGCCAGGCGCCGATCCGGAATAGTCAGGAAGATCCCGTACAGGTGAGTATGGTTCTTGTTGTATACCCGCACCAGTTCTTCGTCGATGCTCGTGTTTCCGACGCCCCGCTCGAAAATGTAGGATCCCGCCGGTAATACCTGGCCGGGAATCTGCACCGGAGTACTGAACGTAATCGTCAGTTTCTGATTCCATTCGCCCGCGCGGCCGGCAGGCGCCAATAGGAAAAAGCCAGCAGCGGCGAAGGCGGCAAGGAGCATAGCCGTTCGCATGAAAATCTTCTTTCGCCGGATCTTCGTGCAACCGGCGTGCCGCTCATGGAAAGCGCGGTCTTTGGAGACGTAAGGCGCCTGGTATCGCGTTTGCAGGTTTTCACGCTGGGGTCAACTACCATGAAAATCCTTGCGCAATCGAAATCGGCAGCAATGGCGATGGCGCTGGCGTTCGGGATGGCTGGCTTGGCGTTCCCTGCACAAACCGACACGTCGCAGGCGAATGCTGTTCAGGTTCAAAATGCTCAAACGAACAGCCATTCGCGGGCGACGGTGCGAGATGCCCAGCAGAAGCTGAAGGACGGTGGTTTCTACACCGGAAAGACTGACGGCCAAGACGGTCCTGTGACGCACGCCGCGATCCGGAAGTATCAGCAGAGCCAGAATCTGACGGTGAATGGCAGGCTCGATCAGCAGACCCGCAACAAGCTGGGTGTGCAGAATCAATAGGCGCTGAACGGGTTGCGCGGCACGGCCAAGCGACAGTGGTCATGCCGCACAATTTTCGGAGGAAGCGGGCGGGGGCGTAGTGCTCCGGTCGGGGAGCAATAACGTAGAGCTCAGCTCCTCGTCGTCCACGTGGGGCAGCATATTCGCTGCACGCATGCGTTGCTCCGCCAGCCGTGCGCCGATTCACCACACCAGCGGATGAAACCAGAAAGCCGCCTTCCCACGATCATGCGGATCGCCCGGTTAAGTTGTCACGCTTTGGCACATAAGCACAACGGCCTCCATTTGCTCTGGCGTCAGCATCGGACGATGTCCGCGGGCAGCAGCAGAATGGGCCGGAATAACCCGACCACGCCCGGCTCCAGCCTGCGGAATAGCGAACCTTGATTGCCGTTTTGTACGTCCATCGGGACGCTGTTCCGCACAGCAGCCCGGATTCGAAACCAATCCGGCAACCGGATACACATGATTGCCGCGAACACAATCGCCCACACGCCGAGCATAAAGATCGAAACCCAATCGGTGGCGTTTGGCTTGGCCCGCGCAAACAAAGTGGCCGCAAACAGTTCGCTGACCTGCAGCATCGTGTCCGATACCGCAGCCGTCACGATCTTCTGAGCCGGCGGCGTCCACGCCAGACGACCGCCCAGATTCGTCAGCAGCATGAACGGCGCGAGGTATTTCAGCGAATGCGCTGAACCACAACAAATAACGGACCTGCGCCTTAATTGCCACGGAAAGACCACCGTCAAAAGCCCCACCGCAATCGCGAACAAGGTCGATTGCCAGAGATGGGTTGATCAGTTCGCCGATCATGTAACGCTCCTAATTTTCGGTAGGTCTCTGTATGGAATCGATAACGAGAAATTCGCGCGGTCCTTTGATCGGCTCGAGTTTCAATCCCAGTCCCTGCAGCGCCGTAAAGATCGACGGAGCGGTTGGCTCGGCCGGAGGCTCGCGATCCTCGCGCGCGAATTCGAGATGGATATCAAAACTTCCCGGCAATCCCGGTCTCGTCGACGACCGCCCGGCCCGAGCTGCTGAGGTATCGGGAAAACTCAGTCATACTCGTCGCGGTCGTGTCGATCGTGCGTTGAAACGGCGCTACCCATAACCGCACCTCTCCGCACCAGTGCTTCTGGCCCGGCTCAGCCGGCGGCGATTGCAGCTTCGTGGGGTCTCTGGGAGTGCAGCCGCCTTCTTCCGCAGGTTGCAGCTTCAGACCGCCTTTGGCAACGGTCAGCGCATAAAGCGGGACCTCCCTCGTCTCGCGGTGGATCTTCAGCTTGAACCGGTCCTCAAGAAGGGCCTGCGTCATTGGCCCTCTCATCACTTCCTGGCCGGCATCGGTCTCTGCTTTCGCCTCGACCTTGTAGCGCTCGTCGTCGATCCAGGACGGACCCCCCTCAAGCCGCAAGTCAGTCCCGCGGTTGAACTGCCCATTCGCAAAATCGATATATGCGAACTGGATCATGGCCCGCACGGGCAGGCAAGGCAGAGTCATCCGCCCGGGGGAAGAAACGCCGTTGCCGCCCCGGCCGCCGCTTCTTGCTCCTCCACCGCCGATGGACGGAGTGTCCGACCGCTTACATGGCTTAATGGATGCCACTTCAAACTTCGGCGTCATTGAACCCGCGGATTGGGCCTGAGCGCGAATCGCCGGCGCATTCATCACCCCGACCAGGAAAGGCGCTGCGAGAGCCGCCGTCCCCGCGATCGCCAGACCTGCCTTCTTTGCAGCGTTCACACCTCTCGGAACGTCTCCGGTGAGAATCGCCTGTACCCGCTTCTTCAGGTCTGCCCCGGTGACCCCGGACACACAACGCAAGGGCGACTCAAGATAGCTCTTGCAGACGCTGAGAATCCCTTCCGCGTAGTCCTGCGGCGCACTGCCCAGGCTCAGCACCGCTTCATCGCAGGCGCGCTCGCGTTCCTCCACCAGCCGCGCGCCGATCCACCAGACCAGGGGATGAAACCAGAAAACCGCCTCCACGATCATGTGGATCGCCGAGGTTAAGTTGTCGCGCCGCCGCACGTGGCACAGTTCGTGGGCAAGCACGGCCTCCAGTTGTTTCGGCGTCAGACATTCCACGATGCCCGCGGGCAGCAGCAGAATGGGCCGGAATAACCCGACCACGCCCGGCTCCAACAAGCCTGCGGAAGAACGAACGCTGACCGTCGTTCGAACGTCCATCGGAGTGCTGTTGCGCACGGCAGCCCGGATTCGAAACCAATCCCGCAACCGGATACACACGATTGCCGCGAATCCAATCGCCCACACGCCGAGCATCACGATCAAAACCCAATCGGTGGCGTTTGGTTTGGCCTGCGCAAACGAAGCGGCCGCTGTAAACGGCTCGCTGACCTGCAGCATCGTGTCCGATACCGCGGCCGTCACGACCTTCTGAGCTGGCGGCGCCCACGTGAAGTGACTGCCCAGATTCGTCAGCAGCATGAACGGCACGAGGAATTTCAGCGATGCGCTGAACCACAACCAATAACGAACCTGCGCCTTGTTCCCGCGGAAGACCACAGTCAGAAGCCCCGCCGCAATCGCGAACAACGTCGATTGCCAGAGATGGTTGATCAGTTCCCCGATCATTTCTTCAGCCCTCGGACGATCTTCTCCAGTTCGCGCACATCGTCGAGACTCAGCTTCCCCGCCTCGGCCAACTGCGCCATCATCGGTTGCGCGCGCCCGCCGAAGAAACCGAGAATCTCATCCAGCAGCCTGCTCCTCGCCACATCCCGCGCCACGATCGGCTCAAAAATATGCGCGTTGCCGATCTTCCGCAGGCGGCGCACAGCCTTCTTTCCTTCGAGCCGGTAAACCGTTGTCTGGATCGTAGTGTAGGCGGGGCGAGGCTCCGGAAACGCCTCCTGAATCTCGCGAATGGAAGCTTTCCCGTGCGCCCACAGGGCTTCCAGGATTTGCAGTTCAAGCTTCGTGAGTTTCGGCTGGGCCATAGCGATCTACTATCCTTAACCCGAATTTACTATTACATAGTAGATTCGTCAAGTGAAATGTTTTCCGAATTTATTTGAAGAGAGAGGCTATACGCCGGCCGCCGGAGCGCTTTCCAGCACGCTGTGCCGGCGTCCGAACAGGAAATAAATCGCCAGCCCGATCACGAGCCAAACAAAAAATCGCAGCCATGTTTCGAGCGGCAGGGCCATCATCAGCACCAGACAGAAAACGATCGAGAGGATCGGCAGCAGGGGGCACCACGGCACGCGAAATCCGCGCTTGCGCTCCGGATGGGTCCTGCGCAGCACCAGCACGCCCGCCGAGACCACGATGAACGCGAAGAGCGTGCCGATATTCGACAGATCCGCGAACGTGCCGATGTCCCAAATCCCCGCCGGAATCCCGACCACCAGCCCCGCAACCCACGTGCTCACGTGCGGCGTGCGATATTTTCGGTGCACCTTCGCAAACGCCTTCGGCAGCAGCCCGTCGCGCGACATAGCGAACCAGATCCGCGCCTGCCCGAACTGAAACACCATCAGCGACGAAATCATCCCCACCAGCGCGCCCACGTTGACCCATCCCCGAATCCGGTTCATGCCGAGCGCCTTCAAAGCATCCGCCACCGGCGCGGCGCTGTTCAGCGTCTTCCAGTTCGCGATCCCGGTCAGAACCAGCGCCACCGCGACGTAGAGCGCGGCGCAGATGATCAGCGTCGCGATGATGCCCCTGGGCAGATCCCGCTGCGGATCGCTGCACTCCTCCGCCGCGGTCGAGACCGAATCGAAGCCGATATAAGTGAAGAACACGATCGCCGCCCCGGTCAGCATTCCCG
>JASHSD010000480.1 GCA_030036985.1 Bryobacteraceae bacterium | reverse complement strand
GGCCGATTACCCACCAGCGCAGCGTATAAGCGACTTCGCTGAGGACTGTGGCTGCCCGCCGCCTGAAAGCGCCTGAAAAGAGCTCCAGCCAGCCTTGCCGATAAATCCGGGGATTTGATGCCAGGTAGATGCCGAGCACCGCGATTGCGAACAGTCCCGCCGCTCCGTATCCAAGATCGACAAGCAATTTCGTAATTCGGCCGGTCAAATCCGAAGACTCGAGCAGGGTGGGGAAGTATCCGAGAAAAGTCCGGCCCCACGTGCTCTGGCCCAGGTAATTCCTCGCGCTCTCCATGGACCGAGGCAGCAAATGGATCAGCTGGTTGACCTGATCCGCGATGCGCGGCGCGGCGATCCAGCCCGCGAGCGCGAGAAGTCCGCCGATGCCGATCACCACCGCCGCGAACGCCCAGCGGCGCCGGATGTGCGCGGCGCGCTCCAGTTTGATGATGAGGAAATCCAGAAAGACGGCCAGCAGCACCCCGGCGAATCCGAGCAGCAGAATCGTGCCCGTGTACCAGATGAGCGCCCCGAACGCGATGACACAGACGACGAACATGACGCGGCGCGCGAATCCGCGCCACTCCGCGCCGCCGGTGAAGGTCCTGTATCGCCGCGGCCGGCGTTCGCCGTGTTCCCTGGTGAAGCTGCGGCTTTCCGCGTGAGAGTGATTCATGGCAAAACGAGCAGCCCCACGCCGAGGGCGATGACCATCGCGCCGAGCCATCTCTGCCAGCGCACATCCTCGCGCAGCACGACCTTGGCCAGCACGGCTTCAAGTACAAAGGTGCCGGCGGTGGCCGGGATGGCGAAACTTACGTCGGCAATACGCAGAAGGCGGATCAGAGCGAAGAAAGAGACTGCGTTGGAGCCGATTCCCGCAAGCACAAAGCGATTTCGGACCAGTGCCGCCACGAAACGCGCGATCCCGCGAGGCGTGACGCCGGTATGTACCACCCCGTTGTGCCGCATTCCCACCGTGTTGAGCAGATCCCCGAGCGTGTTGCAGAACACGATGATGGCGACGTAAGTCCACTTCATAGCCGCGGACTCCGGGAAGTCAGCGGCCTGGTGCGCGAGACAACAAAGGCTCCGCATACGATCAGTACGGCGCCGCACCAGTGCGCAGCGGAGACGTGCTCATTCAGTCCGAACGCGCCGATCAGCATCACCGCGATGTAAGTGGTGGCTGTGAAGGGACGAACGAAGCTCAGGTCGGCGCGGCTGAGAAGCGAAAGCTCGAGCAGGAAGCCGCAGGCGAGGAACAGGATTCCGGCAAGCGCGGCGGTTCCGACGATAGCCCGGAGGTAAGCCGTGCCGGGGTCGATTTCCGTAGGCGGAGCCGTGTTCAGGCCGACGCGCAGCAGTGCGTCGCCGCCCGAGTTGCACGCGACGACGGCGCAGATAAGGATGGCAATAATACGCTGGTTTGCACTCACGCCATCCGCGCGGCAATTCATGTTCCAGGCGAGCGGGGCTGACAGGTTCATCCACTCCTTTGCGGTCGTGCTTCAGAAGCCCGTTCCGAGCCGCGCGCGGCGTGAAGACAGTCTGTCGAACGAAGTCGTGGCGCAGACGCTCGCGTCTGCCGCACCGGCGCTCGTGCCGGTGCCTTTGGGCTCGAGTATGTGAGAAACCCGTCCTAAGTCAAAAGGGCAGAGTCAGCTGCTGCTCGAATCCCTGGAACGGGTTGATGGCGACAGATATTTCTTCGGCGCCCTGACGCACCTGCGTCCAGTATTGTTCCCGTTCGATTCTTAACAGTGCGCTCCGGTCGCTAACGCTCCGGGCGATTGCGGCCATTGCGCCGAGTACTTCCAGCACCTCGTCGCAGCGCTCTTGCGCCTTGAGAAGATTCACCGCGGTCCAGCCGAGACGGAGGCGGGCCTCGACGCCCTCGTCGGCCGCTTCTTCAAATTGCCGGACCGCGTGGGCTGTTGCGCTTGGAACGGCGCCAGGCAGTTCGCACGGCGGGATGAAGATCGCCGAACACCGCCTGCCTGGCATTGCGAATTCGCGGTATTCGGCTTTGACGCCGGCCAGCAGAAACAGGCATCTGTGGCCGGCGCACCATTCCTTCAGCGTTGCGAGATCGTCCTCGATTCTGCCGACGAACGGAAGGCCGAGCGCCGCGCGAATGTCGCCGACGGTCCCATTGCGGCTGCGCCCGCGGCAGTCGAGGCGATGGACAGCTTCAAAATCGTGCGCGCATTCACGGGCGAAGCGGACGGCGAATGCGGGATCGATATCGAATGCCGCGGCAGGCCGGTCCGCGATGATACGGCGCAACTCCTCGATTGAGGAATCGGCCGGCGTCGGCAGGACGGCGGGTTGCCTTGGCCGCAGCAGCCAACGCTTGATGTCGCGCATCCCCGCAAGCGGATCGTTCGACGCATCGAAGAAACGTTCGCGCCGCAGCAGCGCGGGGAACCGGCATTCGCTCACCAGCACGAAGCCCAGCAGCATCTGAAACTGCTTCGGCTTTTCGAAAAACACCGGCTCCCACGTGGCGCGATTCCAGTTTTTCGGGACTGAATTGGGCGAGAGGAGGATCAGCGCCGCTTCGGCCGAGAGGGCGCGCTCGGTGGCTTCGATGAGATCCAGATCCGGTCCAACCACGCATTCGGAGCACGAGACCGCCATCGGGAGGTTCACTTCCAGGAAATTCGCGAGCTCATGCACGAAGGCGCGATCGCGGGGGTGGT
>JASHSD010000479.1 GCA_030036985.1 Bryobacteraceae bacterium | reverse complement strand
GCGGCCGCCCACGCCGCCTTCGCGTCCGATGAGCACGGCGCAGGGACCCGGCCACCCTTCGAGCGGCGGAATCTCGAACGTCTCACCGGGCCCGGCCTCCACCGAAAAGACCGGCACAGCCTGCGCCAGCGTGCATAGAGGCCCGATCGAACGCCAACGCTCGTCGCCAGTCGGCGTGGCCGGCGCGGATTCGATTTCAAGAAGCCCGCAGCCGAGTTCGCGGGCGAACGCGCCGGCCGCGCCCAAGCGGTCGGTTCCCGGCATTCCGCGCACAACGATGGTCTTTGTCCGGCCGGATGCGGCCAGACGCTGCAACTCGGCCAGGCGCCCGCGCACGGTCTCGTCCATAACCAGATCGGCCAGCGGCTGCAGCGATTCCCACGCATGAAAGCGGATGCCGGGCAGGGGCGATTCCGCGCACTCCCCGCGGACCGCATTCCACAGGACTTGGGGTACGCGCAAAATCCATTCCGATCTCGGCGCCTCGGGGTTCGCGATGCGCAGGAAGCCGGCATCCACGAGTGGGCGGATCAGTTGCCAAGGGTCTTCCGGCCGTGAGTCTCGCGAAGAATCCGCGAAAATCTGCTGCGCCAATGCGACCGACGCCCGGCTCTCTACCCGCGATTGCCCCAGGGCGGCGAACAGCGCGGCGAACTGTGCTTCTTCCTCCACCATGCCGGCCAGCACGAAGACCAGCGCTCCGCGCCAGGATAATCCCAACGCGCTGCGCATCCGCAGAATGGGCAAAGGCGGGGCGTTGTCCGGCTTGGCGTTCTCCCACGCGTTTTCCCAATTCTCGACCTGCACACGCAGCCACTCGAGCGATTGGAGCCATTCGATGTCATCCGGCAGCCGCTCCCGTATCCGGCCAAAGTAGCCGCCCAAAAACGGGTAATCGCGAAGCACCGTGTCCAGCGTTCCGCCCGCCACTTCGGCGCGACAGCGCAGATGATGAATCAAATGCCAGGCCGCGGCATAGAACAGCAGGCCGAGGTGGCCGCGGGCGTCGCGCGGCACGTCCCAGAAGGCGTAATCTTGCTCGGCCATTTCATGCTCGGCCATTTCAATAGTTCTCCCGCACGAAGTGGAAAGTGACCACGCGGCCCAACTCCGGGACCCACCCGGGATTCGCATCCAGCCCGGCCAAGCGCACGGGTACGCTGATTTCGTTCATCGGCATGACAAGATCCGCATGAGTGGCGGTCACGTACAGCCTGCCTGTGCGCAGAAGCGCTTCGTGCAGGGGAAATCCGCGCAGCGCGCGGTCCATCCGCCACCGCGCATAGGGCAACACGAAATGCAGGAATCGCCGCAGCTCCGGCGACACGGATATTGAGATCGGCCGAACCCTGGACACGTGTCTTAGTTCCCGCCGCCGCGCCGGCGTCAGGCGCTCCCACGCGCCGGATGATCTCTCGCCGTTATCGGAATCGAGCGTGAGAAAGCCTTCTTCGGTCCAGATTTCAACGCCGCGCGAGCGGAAGCGCGCGAAGCCGGTTTGTCCAGCGATGTATTCCAGCCAGGAAGGCGGCGCTTCATAGGCGCGCTGCGGCTTGAATCCGGCGCCTGGCGGAGTGCGGGCATCGCGCCCGTCCAGATCCGCGAGCGCGGCCCAGATATTGTCTTCGGCCAGGTGCGGGGAGTCGTCCAGAAGACACCTTCCCAGGAGTTCGATCAGTTCCCATCCCCCTAGGCCGGTGTCGAAGCGCCGCAGCAGTTCCGTCCGCCGCAGCAAATGGATCAGATAGAGGATGCCTCCGGCGCGCGTGAATTCGCCGGCTTCCCACGCGCGAGCCGGAGTTGGCGATGTGACCCCGGTCGTGGAAGCGGGAAGGGCACCGGAAGCCGGCAGTCTGCTCTCACCCGGCAGGATACTCTCAGTGAGGGCGGGCGTTCGAGAGTGAAGCGGGTTAGGCGTGGCGCCGCCCACCGGCGGCGCTTTCGATATTTGCGCCGGACTCGTTCGGACGGGCGTAGCATCCAGCCGCTCCCAGGCGCCGACCCACGCCTGAAATCGCGACGCAAGCGCCGCGGTGAATGCCACGTGTGGGGCGCGGTGCAACAGCAGCCCGATGCCCAGCAGCGCACACCTCTCAAGCCCGAGTTCCATCGGGGTCGAAGTTCGCGGGACATTCGGTTCCCATGGCAGGAGTTCCAGGCCGCGTGTGTCCCGTGACGGCGCATTTTCGATCGGCGCCGCCTGGTGGAGGATTTCCCGCGCCATGATAAGACCAGGCAGTTCGAACACGCGCAACACGATCATCAAAAGATTCCACGCCTGGATGGGGGCAATACACTCCAGAACCCTGGCCGCCTGCTGCCGCGCCTCCAGATACGCGAGCGCCGCCGGTACGTATCGGGGCTCTTCGGCCCAAACCGTCACCCACGAACCGGGAAGTCGAGTAGGCGTTTCGCGCAGAATGGATTGCCACCACCACGCCGGCGCCGGTCCCGAGGCCGATCCCGAAGCAACGTCGCGCGCCAGGCACGCCAGCAGTTCGGCGCGATCGGCAAACAGAACTGCGTCGGCGCCCGCCGGCGCCGATCTCCACATGGGGCGCACCGCCTTTTCGTAGAAGGCCCCCAGAGCGTCCTGCGCGGCCCTCTCCCATTCGGGAGTGGCGACCGGCGCCGGCCCGAAATACCGTGTGATGCGGCCTGGCAGCGGATCCTTCATCTCACGCACCAGGAGCACTGCAGACGGGGGCATCGCGGGCGGCCGCAGCGAGAGCGGACCAAGGAGATGCGACATCCGCAGGCGCGCCACGGTGGGATCGGCGCGCGTGCGCCGCAAGCGGATGTGTTCCAGGGTAGTGTCTCCCGGCGCCGCCATTGTATGCAGCCTACTTAACCAGGCGATAGATGAGAAAAGCTATGACAATCAGGCCCGCCAATATGAGCAGCCACCAGCCGACGCCTAGACCGAAAATCCCTCCCTTGCCCGGCTCGACAGGCTCGATCCGCGTGCTGACCTGCACGACGCCGTTCTGAGGAACGTGAACGGAGTAAACGTTGCTATTGTTCTTAACCTTAACCAGTCCCGGCCCGGTCAATTCCTGATTCCAGTTCGTTATGCGAGTGGCGGACGCATGCTGCACGATGTAGCCAAACCCGCCGACATTCTGGCACAGCTGGACCTTCGTCTTCCCGACCAAAACGAAGTTGTTGGTCTGGCGGCATCCATGCGCCTCCCAAGTCAATAGCGAAACGACGCCATTTGTTTGGGTGGCATCGGACCTGGATTCAAGGGTCCCGATTTTCGTCATAACACCGATGTCAAATACCTGGTCGGTCATACCTGGGGGCAAGGCATATCCCTTGGCGCTGATCTCCGCTGTGCGCTGCATGACGGAAGCTGATCCGAAGTTCATGTTCTGGGTTGCCGTGTTGTTGAGGAACAGGACGTTGGATCCAGGTCCGGGGGCATCCAGCGTCACCTGAACGCATTGATGTGTCCCGGCGTAGATGCCCTGTTCATACGCGTTGAGACTCCACGCACCCGTGTGGATAATGCAGGCCGGGAGCATATTGTTGGAGCCGCTCTGGCACGAGTTTGCGACGCCGCTGGAAGGCACACTCACTCCGGCGATCGGGTCATTGGCGATCGGACTTCCCATAGGCTCGGTACCGGGAACGATCCACGAGTCGGGGCTTGGCAGACCAAAGTTGGCGATCTTGAAAGTCGCGGTGATTCCAGTCGCGACGACCGGATTGCCAGTCGGATTGACCATAGTATTTTGCACGTACGCGTAAAATATGTTCGGATTAGTCAGACTGATCGCAGGCTCGGTTCCGTAGCCGGTCACAGACATTCCCTGGTTCGTGTATATGTTGCTCGCCTGCGGCCCCATTTGTGTGGTAATGCTGACGCCCTGACACCCGGATGTCGCGCCGATCGTCCCGTTGCCCCACGTACTCGGCATCGGGAGGGCCGCCGCGGGCTCGCAGGCCGAAGGACTTCCACAGCTAAGTCCGGGCGCATCAGTCGGCCAGATCGACTCCGCGCCACTCCCGCTTCCCGCCGGATCCGCCGGTGTTGCGTTGATCAGTCGTACCACGTCGAGGTAGAAACCAAAGTTCCCGGACAAAGGGACGTCGATTCCATTCATGCCCGTGGAATCGATCGGCAGCCTGGCTTCCATCGACCACGTGTAATTGGACCCGCCCGCCGTGGCAAAACCCGTCATGATCATGGGGGCGGTCATCCAAGGCATTGCCTGGGCCCCGAATGGGTAGGCGCCGCGATAATACTTAATCTGGGCCGGCGGCTGAGCGGCGCTGGAACTGGCGCCGGCCGGGACCGGCTGAATGACAAGCGCCTGCTGGGGCGCGCCGCCGCCCGGATCGAATGCAAGCGTAACAAAATTGTTGGGGTCCCAATCCATCATGTTATTGGCCTGGATGGAAATATAAAGGTTGGTATTGCCGGAGTCCCTGACACCCTGTACGATTACGTCGGGCGTATTGGTGCCATTCTGGAATACATAGCGGAACGCCCCGTTCCACCCGGGATCTCCGGAAATGTTACCGTCGATGACCGGGGGCGTGTTATTGTTCACGAGCGTGTACCACTGCATACTCGGGAAACACAGCAGGTCGTTGGGATTGCGGGCGACCGCCGGCAGACAAAGCGCCAACCCTACAAGCAGGGCGCCGCGGGAGCGGCGAAGCCGCCTGAATTCCTGTTTTCCTTCCTGTTTCTTATACCGGGCCATCATGGAGAGGCTCCTTTCGCTTTAAAGCCTGTTTGAGAGGCGAATTACACTACGTTGATCGTCGGGGTTATCTGGCCGGTAACGGTCGCTTTGCCCGATTCCTGGACGTTGAAAGTCATTGTGGTAGTGGCCGCTCCGGACGGAACGGTTGTGAGGTTCAGATGAACCAGCACCGCAGTCGTTTGTCCATAAAAAGGACAGTCGGTCGCGGCGACGTTTCCCGCCCATCCGGAAGCAGGGCTGAAGGTCAGACCGCCGCAGGTGTACTGCGTGGATGAAGTGGTGTCCGGGACAAGCAGGCTCAGCGCGACAACCGCGGTCGCGGTTCCCTGCGGCAGGGTAATGCTTGCAACTCCGGAGAACGTCGCTCCCGCAAGTGTCGCCCCACCGGGGCCGAAAGCCGATACGCCGGCAATAGCGGTCTTGATCGCGCTGGGCGCCGGGGCGCTGGCGCCGACGGTCACGGTCACGGAACCCGCGTTGGTCAAGCCCGTGGGATTCGCCGACGAGGTCACCGTCAGCGTGACCATCGCGGACGATCCCGCCGCCCCTGTTGTGACCTTGACGTTGACGGTCGTGAGTGCGTTCTGTCCCTGTGCTATCGAAACCTGACTCAGTTGGTTGCCGCTGGAATCCACGGCTTCCACCGACCAACCGGCGGATGAAGGCGTGGCGTTGGAGAGGCTTGGGGTCAGTGTGTATACGTCCGCGAGAGAAGTGCTGCTGGTTATCGTGAACGTGAAGGTCAGACTCGTATTGGCGGGGATAGGATTGACTGCCGGCGCCGTAGTCATGTTCACAAAGATCTGACCTGTGGGAATCGTCAGAGCATAAGGCAGAAGGGTGAACGAATAAGGCTGGGACGAGCTCGTCGGATTGGAAACCGTGAGTTGGACCGACTGCCCTTGCGCCGGGATGCCCTGAACCGGGGGAATCTGGAAGATCAGCGCGTTGTTGCCGCTGCCAGGAAGGAAGCTGGACCCGCTCACAATTACGCCGGCCACCGTGACCACTGCCTGCGCCGGCAATCCGAAGTTTTGGCCCAGGACCGTTACCGTGTCGCCCATGTGCAGCGCCCCGGAGGGCGATAGTGCCGTGATTGTTATCGCTCCGCCGCTCGCCCCGATCGAGGCCTCCAGCGCGCTGATGCGGCTGTCGAAGGACCCCAGAACCTGGTTGAAGTAGGCCGCCGTGATCAGGTCGCCTGGATTCACCGGATTGAAGTTAGACATGTCGAATATGCTCCTTTTCGCGCGCTCCCGCGGACCGGCTACACGTAATTCGCGTAATTGAAGTAGTTGAGATCATACTTTGCGTCGCCCTGGAAGGCAATCTGACCGTTCGTAAAAAGCATGTACAAAGGGGGCGCCGTCGCGCCGCTGCCGACGGTTACGTCCTGATTCTCGCGGACCTGATAGATCCACAGCATTTCCTGCTTGCTGAGATCGATCGGCGGATACGAGAAGGCGGTGCGAAGCACCGGGCTGAGTTTTGCGCCCTCTATAAAAACAGGATTGCGATAAGTGCGATTGCTGAAGAATTCGAGGTAGTCGAACCCCGTGCCCGGGCTGACATTGCCGACCGGTATGAACCCCGCGGCAGGCAGGTAGTAAAAGTAACTGGTGGCTGCAACCGAACCAAGCGCCCCCGTGCCCACCGTCGACGACAGGCCGGAGAGCTGATCCTGAAACTGCAGAAACATTGCCAGACCCTCGGCGGTTCGGCGTCTGCCGCTGAATAACGGCCATTCCTCTGACGCGTCCAACGGGAACACCGGCCGCCGCACGCTCCACAAGTCGACAAACTGGATTCCGCCGGGAGTCCAGTAGATGATTGCGAGCGGCACTTCACAATCGCTCATGAGTTCGGCGGTCCTTAAGCTGTCGGCCAACCCATAGCTGTCAAACGACGATGTCTGCGACGTCGGAAACGGATTTGCCGCGTAGGTCGCGAGCGTTTCGGTTCCAAAGCAAACATGCGCGAGGCCGTTCCGGAACTGCGAGAGCTGCGGCGCCACACTTGCGACAGTCGCTCCGCTGTTGAGCTGCGACTGAATCTGGTTCGCCAGCGTCAGCAGGTTCGTTTGCAGGGGTGAGCCGGTGGCGTTCAGCGTAACCGGCGTCATCCGGAACTGTACGCCCGCCGTGGCATATTGGCTCGTGCAGGAAGTCCCCACTCCCTCGGAGTTAAGCTGCGTCATGGGCACTTGCCCCTGATAGCCCGACACCGGCATGATTGTCAGGACGTAAATACCCGGATTGGTCAGCTGCGTTTGCGGAGGCTGGCAGGCCACGAAAAGACCCGCATTCGTCGATGTGGTCTGAGCCGGCGCGCTCAGCGCCAGATTTGTGTTCGAGACAAGCTGCAGCACATCGCCGTTCAAATTCACGGCCGATCCGGCGGTGACCTGCACCACCTGCTGCCCATATGCCACGGAACTGGCGGACAGCGTCACTTCGAGACCAGCGATGACCCCGGCGCCCACGCCCGTTCCCAGCAGCCGCTGCCGCTGCAGATTGGCCGTCCGCTCCGCTGTCATATCCGCCGCAGTCAGGACGCGCCCGTTGACGAAATTGACGTTCTGGATGCCGCCGTTCAGGATCGGCGTGAGCAGACTGACGGGGGTCAGGGCGCTCATGGGGCGCCGCCGATCTCGGAGATCTCCACCATGAAACCCCACGGGGTCGCTGTCCCGGGCATTGCCGACCCGTCATAGCTCAGAATGCGGATGCGAATCCCGGTCGGCTCGAAGTCGACGAATTCGAAAGTGGCTCGCTTAATCGTCGGCTGAACGTAGTCTTGTACAGTGCCCTTTACGATGTAGCTCGTGCCGGGGGGCGGGGATGAATTCGGATTCTGATATCCCCTGAAATTCAGCAGAAAATCGCCGGCGGGACCGTTCGGAACCGCGCTCAGGTTACCGTACGGCGCCGCGTTGGCCGAGCCGGTCATGCTGAAATAACCCGCTGCGACCACGCTGTAGGGCGCGAGGCCGGACGTGCCTGCCTCCTGGAAGCCGATGTCCTGCAGCAACGATGTGGGCACAAGAAAAGGCCTGCGCGAATCGTCGACGGTCACGGCAGTGGCGGACCAGCCGGAAGGCCCGGTACTCAACGAGAGAACAACTTCAGCCAGCAGGACGCATTTTTCCGGAGGCGCGCAGCATGTTCCCGTTCCGGAAGCCGATCCGACAAACGGGCGAACCTCGGTGATCCACGTCCGAAAAGCGGCCCGCATGTATTCGGATGTGGAGGACACGGGCACGTACCAGGGCGGCCCCGCGGGCGGCGACGCCAAGGGTGGTGACGCTACCGGCTGGGCCAGATCGCGTACCAGTTGCTCGATGTCGGCGATCGTCAGAAACGGGCCGGTTGCGGAAGCCTGAATTTCCGATAAGAGCTCGGCAAATGCCCTGACTCCGCCCCCCTCGGCGTCCTGCCGGAATTCGCACAGACCGCCCGGCCCGGATCCCGATGAGGACGGCGAACCCAGCGGCGGCGATACGTCGGCATCGAGGCACAGCTTCAACTCGAAGGAATCCAGGATCCGCGAGGGCGCCGTGGGGCTGGATTGCGTCTGGCAAGGCTCGCCCGGTATCGGCACCACGTCCGTCTTGCATTCGCGATAGCAGAGCACCACGCAGAGATTCAAGGTTGCGGGAGCCGTGGGAAAGATGGCCTTCAAAGCGGTGAGGTTGGCCTGCAGCCAGTCGTTCACCTGCACGCACATCAACTGCGGAACGCAGATTTCCTGGCCCTTCGGATTGATCGCCCATCCGGGCGCGACCTGCACCTCCGGCTGCGGGCTCATTTGCGCGGTCACATTCAGCCCGCACACGGTGCCGTAGCCGTGCAGAAGCCGGTTTTCCAAGTGGTGTTTGGCCAGAAAATAGGTATCCGACTGCAGAAACTCTTCCACGCCTAGAACCAGGCCAAACGTGTAATTCACGCGCTTCAGCGGATCCAGCTTCTGCAGCTTTGGCGACGCTGTCTGGAACGTTGTGCTCATATCGCTGACTCCCCGCAACATTTGGCGGCCGGCTGTTTCAACTGGTCCCTGCCCGCCACCATGCGGCCGCGGACGTTCCAGGGCACGACGAAGCCGAGATTCGACGCCCCCAGCGTGCTCTGGTCCAGCAACAACGCGGCGAAGCGGCTGCTCGGACCGACCACCGTCTCGATCCCGACCCTGGATTCTCCGACGCAGAAGGCGGCCCAGTAGAGCTGCACGGTGAAAGCGGTGTGCGCCGGCTTTTCCTGCTGCGTGATGCGCTGCGCCAGGCTCAGGCGCTGCATCTGAGTGGTTACGCTGTCCGTCAGCTGCACCGGCACGATAACGCTGAACTGGTATGCATTCTGCTGCGTCGGCAGCACCACAGAGACAAAGAGAATCCAATCCTGCAGGAACACGCCACTCGCGGGCAGGCCGCTCGCCAGCGCGTTCCAGAGCAAGGTCTGAACGTCGGAAAAGGCCGTGAGGGCCGAGCTTCCGGTCAGCCCGTAGGCCGCGTTGACGGCGGAAACCGTCTGGTATCGCTGCATCAGGAACGTTTGATAAGCGGGCTCATCCGCGTTGGTGACCACGGCGTAGGTAAAACTGAGATCCGTCGAGACGAACTCGCTCCAATCCGCTGCCTGCGTGGTCTGGGCAGGCTGAATCGCAGGGAATCGCAGCGTCGGGTCGTCGAACCCCGAGTACGAGGTTCCGCCCCAGGCCAGGTTGAGCGCGGCGATGTTGCTGTATTCGGCGCTCAGGAAACTCCGGAACAGCTGGTCGATCGGCACGGCGCCCTGCGACGGCGTCCAACTACCGGCCGCCGCGACGGCGCCCGGAGCCTGCACGTCCGCGGGATCTCCAAACACTACTCCCGGCGCGCTCCGAAGCAGATAGTTTTCAACGATGCGAACGGAGAAATGCTCCACGTCCGCCGGGTCGAAGAGCGATTCGTTGGCGCATTGATCGAGCGACATGCGGATCATCCGTACCAGTCCGTTCAGCGTGCCGCGAGTCTGGAAGAAACGCGGCGCATTGGCGAGGAAGAACCGCTTCACCGGCTCGGTCCAGGTGAAATCGAAGCAGAATCCGATCCAGCCCGCGAGCCACGCCAGATATTCGGCCGGAACCGTACGCGCGTCAAACAGCTCCTGCACGTTCGTGATGCGCCCTTCGATCGCGGTGAAAAATCCCTCGGGGTTGGCGAGGTAACGCTCGAGAAAACCGGCCGAAGCCGCGTTGTTCTGGTAGACCGCCGGCATGTACTTCTTCAGATAAGAAAACCGCGGGTAGTAGGCGCGCACGGCCTGAATACTCGGAGTGCCGCGCCCGTTGCCGGTGAACGTCAACCGCAGCTGGAGATAGCGCCCCCGGGCGGCCTGGAACAGCAATTCCCACGTACCCGTACGGTTCGAGCGGCACTTCAGGCGAGGCCTGTAATACGGCAGTTCCGACCCGGTCGCGCGCAGATATGGCAGCGGTTCGGTGTTCCAGGGCGCGTTGCTGACCAATGCCTTCGAGTCCGCCGCCCGGCTCTGCACCAGGACCTGAGTGCCCGCGGGAATGGTCCCGTCCATCATCAGCCGATGCCACACGCAGCCGGGCTCCTGACCGTCGAAGGCGCGCAGCGCCGGGTTCGGCTCCTGATCGGAGTCCCGCTGCGGCAGTTGCCAGACCGCCGACAGTTCGAAGGACGCCCGCGGTTGTGCCACGAGCGCGTTCCAGCGCGTATCGAAGTCGTAGCTGACCCCAGCCGGTCCTGTTATCAGCCCTTTCCCGCCAAACCTCAGCATTGGATAAAACTGCGGAATCGGTTCGGCGGCCCAGTTGTTGCTTGCAGTCGTGTAATTGAAAGCGAACGTCTGCGCTCCGAGCGCATCGGCCACATACAAAGTGCCCTGTAAACCGGCTCCCGCCGTTTGCTGCGCCGAAGCCACAAAAGCCAGATCCTGCCCAAAAAGCACGTAGGGGCTTGTCTGCCCGACGTCGATCTGATTCAGCGCCACGGGCGGCCCGATCATGTCGCGCAGCCTATACCGGAAGACCGTCGAGTAGCCCAATTCTGTCCGGCTGTCGAGAATCAAAACGCTGCCATCGGGGAGGGCCGCAATTCCGATCGGATCGACGGCGGCAATCTTCATCGCCTGCGCCGACGCGACCGCTTCGCCGAAATCGCACTCCGGCGTATAGAGCGGTTCGCCGCTTACGGGATGAAATCCGGCGGCGCCGCGCTTTGCCTCGCCCGGTCCGGCGGGCGCGAGCACACGGAACCAGGGATCGAGACCCCAGTAACACCGGTTGGCGCGATCCAGAATCCAGGCTCCGCCATCCGGTGAAGCGGCGATGGAGAACGGCTGGAAGGCGGTCCCGGCCGGCCACCGGTATTCGAGTGGCGCGCCGGCGGTGTACAGATCGAACAGAAGCAGACCGGCGGGCTGCGTCAGGCCCACCAGCAGGTAGTGATCCGTGGTGACCGCCAGACCGCCCATCGTGTAACTTGGCGCGGTGGGTGGCGCGGCCGGCGCAAAAATCCCGAGAGTGCTCGGATTCGAAGCGCCCGCGAGATCGCTCGAAGACCAGAAATGCTGCGCCTGCTGCGGCCCGGGTGCCAGAAACAGAATTTCGTCCTGCGACGGAGCGATCCAATAATAGTTGCCAAACCGGTCCTGCCCCGCGCCCCGCCGGTCGGCGGCGGTTAGCAACGGCGTTCCCGGCACCACGGGAAACACATAGAGCTTTTGCGGCAGTCCCACCGTCGCATCCGACGCGCGCCATTCGAGCGCGGCCGACGCAGGCGGCGAACCGGATGGGCTGTCGCCGAACCAATCGGCCTCGCCGAACACCAGCTGGAATTTGGTTTGGTTGGCGTCCATCCGTTTTCTCCTCTAGCAACCTGCCGGGCTCACCGGCACCGGCACCACTGTCAGCCCGCCGGTGCCGCCCGTGGCTCCCTGAGCATTCAACGGCTGAGGATCGCCCGTGTTCGCCTGCACCTGATCCAGCCGCGGCAGTTGCGTATTCGCGATCGCGAGTGTCGTAATAGCCGCACCGGTAACATCCCACATCAGTACGTTCGAAATATCGCTGACGCCGTTCACCCGCGCCGCCTGCGCCAGAAGTTCCCGGTCCACCACCGATTTCTGCAGCGGCCATCCCGTCCCCGCAGGGCCGCCGGTCAACGGCGAAAGATAGGTGCTGATCGCCGCGACGATCGCGGCCTGCACGGTTGCCACATCCTGTCCCGCCACAATGTCGAATCCGACCGAAACCGTCAGATCCTGATAGTCCGGCCCGACGACGTGCACTTCCGTGGTCAGAAGCCGCCGCGGCTCGAGGTAATTGCACACCGCCTGCAGGAAGTAGCCGTCCGGGACGGGACCCTGCGGCGTGGTGGGATCGTTCGGAATCACCATGACCGTCACTACGCCCGGCGACAAAACACCGGTGTCCGGCTGATACAGAGGCAGCACCTCCACGCGTCCCAGGGCGATTCCCGGCGTGCTCTCGACAATGTCGCTGAAGTCCGCGGCGGAGACCGCGCGGTTGGCGTTCTGCACGTAAAGCGGGATGGTGCTTTCGGCGTCGTCGAGGCTTTCGCCGGCGGTTCCTCCGGTGGTCGGCAGCGGATTGGAGACGGCGAACCCCGAGGGCAATTGCGGACTCGACTGGATGGCGCCGATACCCACATTTCCCGCCACTCCCCCGCCGTAGTAATAAGCCGCGAAGATCTTCGATCCCGCCGGCGGCCGTGCGCCCTGCAGCCCTGTGCCGAAGGTGATGGTTCCCGATGCGCTGTCGGCGATGAATACCTGTGAATTATCGGCGTCTTCCACTTCGGATGGCGCGGCCAGAAGATCGTCCGTCAGGGTCCACGCCACGCCGTTAATCGTGATCTGGACCGTGGAGACGATCACGGGAGTGTTCACGAGCGTGTAGCTTTGATCGGGCTCTCCCGTTCCCGTTCCCACGAGCTCAACCGGGATCTGGATTTGCTGCGTCGCCAGGCTCGAGTTGATGTCCATCCAGTAGAATTCGGCCGCGGGGTTCGAGGTGGCCTGAACGTTCGTGTCGGTGGATAGGGGGAGGCGCACGCGAAGCCAGGTCACCACCTGGGAAGCGATGTTGGGCTGGTCCTGGAGCGAAGGCGGAAAGTCGCCGACGCCTTCTTCGAGCGGTCCCAGCGTCCAGACGCCGATGGAATCGGCGGCGGGCAGAGTCAATTGCACGATTGTGGGTTCGGTGAGCGGGTCGCCGTTTTGAATGCTGCTCAGCTGCTGGTATATCGGGTTGTTGTTGCTGTCGAGCTGCCCGGTGGCGATCTCATAAACCAGCGGCGACGTGGATGAGCTGCTCGCCGGCGTGGCCGGCTCCGCCACGGCTTCCGTGGCGTTCGGCACGGGAACGATGACCAGCGAGATCGTACTGCCCGCGATCGCATTCAACACGGCGGCATTTGCGCCCGCGTCAACTTGGCGCGTGAGGAGCGCGATCCACACCGCCTGGTCGATGATGCTGTTGTCGCTCAGATTCAGCGTCGGCAGGTTCGTGAAGGCGCCGCCGCCGGCGGGCGGGGTCGCGGCGCTGGTCGGCGCATCGAAGGTTTCCGTCTGATAGAACTGCAGCGAAGTCGTGGGGGTGGTCTGATAACCCGCGTAGAGCTGCGTGTAAGTCTGTGCCGCGCTCTGCTGCGCCGTCGCCGAAAGCGCCGACTTCGTAAAGAGCTGCGACACCACCGGCAATACCGCAAGGCCGTCGGTGGTCACGAAGCCGGTTGTCCCCGCGAATACGGGCAACTGCGGCGGGAGCGTGACGGTCTGCAAGGCGCCCCGTCCGTTGCTGAAAGTGACCATGCCGGACGCGGCTTGCGGCGCCTGCAGCGGAATGCCCAGCAGGTTCAGAAACTTGATGCGATTCTGGTCGGGGATCTGGTTGCACAGATAGTTCAGGTTGTCCACCATGAAGGCGAACAGCTGCAGGATGGTGACCCCCGGATCGGTGTTGTTCTGGTAATTGGTGTACTCCGGATTGTAGACCGGGATGCGCACCAACGCCTCGCTCAGGATCTGCTGGAAGTTCTGCGTTTCGATGGCGGGCGGCATCAGCGGCGACATGGAATTAACCTTGTAACTGCAGCGTCAGAGTGACCTGGTTTGGCAGCTGATTGGCCACGAGCCGGTACTGGATCGTGGCGATGGCCGCCTGCGCATTGGATGGGTCCGCGTCCACGGAAACCGAGTCGAGCGTTACACGCGGCTCCCACAGCGTCACCGCGCGCGTGATCTCGGCTTCGATCGATTTCCGCGTGGCGGGATTGTTCGGCGCGAACAGGAACGTACCCAGCGACGAGCCGTATGTCGGGTACATCAGCCGTTCGTTCAATCGCGTCAGCAACAGAATCTGGATGGACTCGCGCACGTTCTCCGCGCCCACCGAGGTGGCCCACTGCCCGGTTCCGTCGAGGTGCGGAGGAAACGCCACCCCTTGTCCGAAAATCCGGCCTGGGTTGATGGCCATCAGGAACTCTTTCCTTTCAGCCCCGGCACCGGCAGGCAGATCTTGAAGAATGGAATCCAGAAGAACACGAGATTAAGCGCGATCACGATGACAAAAAGCAGGATCATCGCGCAGATGGTGATGATGGGAATCGAAAACGAGCAGATCCAGCCCAGCGTGACTCCGCCGGCGCCGCCGATGGTTCCATTGGCGAGGTTCTGCAGGCTGGTCACCCGCGACATCTGATTTCTCAGTTCGTCGGACATGAGAAACGAGACGCCCTTGTCGTACTTCCGGAACGATGCCGCCGAGGTGTCGATCGGCAGCGCCACCTGGATGCGCCGCGCCGGCGCGTCGGAATCGAAATAATTGGCCAGTTGGAACGGCTGGCTGGGCGGGCTGATTATGTTGGTCGGGCACTTGGGCCGCACGTACACGCACCGAACGATGAAATAGTAGGCGCCCAGCGAGTCGGAAGGCTTTTGCGGAACCGGTTGCGGCGCCGGCGGGTTACTGACCGCGCTCAGCGGGGGAAGGGCTGCGTTGATCGGCGCCTGCAGCGTCGTGGGGTCGACGTCATTGCCCGGGTCGGAAAGCGAATACGGCGTATAACCGGGCGGAAATACGACCGACGGGCCGGCCGATTCGAGTTGCGCATCGTACTGGTATGCGTTGAGAATCGCCTGCTGGAGGCCTGGGCCGAGCGTGTTGTAGAGAGTCGTCTCGACCGTGCTCAGCCCGCTCACTTTCGAGCTGTCCTGCATGGCCGCCCATACGTCGGGAATCCAATCGCTCAGGAAAGCGGCAAAATCCGCGAGGATCAGAGCCGACGCCTGCTGCGCGCTTTGATCGTTGGGACCGCCGGATTGCTGATCGGCGGCAGACAGGGTCTCCCACCACTGTTCCAGCAGACACCACGGCGTCACCACCTCGCGGTTGAAAAGGTCGGAGCGCGGATCGAGCGGCGGCGCGCCCGCGCTGCCGCCGCCCCCGCTGCTTGTACTGCCGCTCGTCAGGACTTGGGCCGAGATGTATTGTTGCCGGCGCGATGCCGGTATCAGCCCCGTGAGGGTGCGCCTCGTGGATCCGTTGCTTCCCGTCTGCGACGGAGACAGCGGAAACAGCTGCTCCTGAGGCATCAGCGTAGTCGCGGCAGTCGGCGGAGAGGTTTGGGGAACCTGCGTCCAACCCGGTTGAGCGCCGGCCGTCGTTGGCAGCGTCCAGGCGTACTCGGTGCACTTGGTGGGATCGTAGACCGCAGTGTCGGCCGCCGAGTACCCCGCATTCGGCTGCAGTTGGCGCACCACGAACGCCAGGCTCTCCCCCTGGTTCGTGTTGATCGTGTGGTCGGGCAGCCCGGGCATGAGGCAGTTGAGGGATGCCGCGATAACATAGAAGCGCGCCTGCACCGGCTGGAACAGCTTGAGCGGCAGGGTGCTCGGATTACCCAGTCCGGCGGTCGGATTCTGCCAGGTTTCACCCTGCGCCACATAGTTCCGCAGCAATTGAGGGCTTTGCTGGAGCACGCCCTGCAGCTCCGGCATGAACGTATCGTTGGCGAAGCGCAGGATTGCGGGCCTGCGATACGCCGTCAGATCCGAAGCCTTGCTCAGTTCGCCCCAGAGCGGCGATGGGGTCAGCCATTGCATCTGCGTACTCATCGGTTCACCAGATATTTCCCGCGCCAGGCGTATAGCTGGCGCTCACCACGCTGTTGGAAATCATCGTGTCGTGCTGCGTCACGCCGCTGAACGCGGTCATACCCGCGTTTACGTTCACCATGCTCGCGGTCACCGTGTGCTGCGACGCCGAGATCGAAACCTGCGACGAAGTGTTGATCGTAATTCCGCTCGAATTAAGCTGGATGGAATTGCCGTTGCTGTCCTGAATCAGAATCGAGCCCGGCCCGTCCTGCATCGCGATCTTCTGGCCGCCGGGGGTTTCGAGCGTCAGGCTCTCGGAGCCTTGAGTGTCGTCCATCGTAATCAGCACCCCGTTGCGGGAGTGGATCTGCTTGATGTTGTTGTTTCCCGCGCTGTCCATCGATTGGGGCGGCGCATCTTTGCCGTTCCAGAGCGCGCCGATCACACAGGGATGCCTTGGATCGCCGCCCAGAAAAATCACCAGGACCTCGACGTTGGTGTCCGGTATGAACCAGCTCCCCTGGTTATTGCCCGCCATCATTGTCGACACGCGCGCCCACGCCTGGTAGGAAGATCCGCCGGGGTCCGGCGACCAGGGCAGAGATATTTTGACCTTGCCCTGGTTGTCCGGATCGCGCACGTCCTGCACCAGCGCCGGATATGCGCCGTAAAAGCGTCCGCCGAACCCATTGGGCGTGCGCGCAGCCGTGATCTCTTCCAATTCGATTTGCGCCTGCATTACGACGACTGTCCTATTCCGGGCCGCTCCACGGAGAACCATGTTCGATACCCCGTTTTGGGATCGAACACGTGCCGCGCGGCCGTCACGTAAAAAGTTCCTTCGAAGAGCGGCCCAAGTCCGCTTAACGTCAGGTTTGTGCCGACCTGAATTCGTCCGTCTCCGTCGGCCATCCCGGTCCCCGTGACAAATCGCCTCGCCCAGCGCCGATACCATGCCTCGGCCAACGCCTGGGTTTCCTGCGTGGTAAAAGGCATCTGGTGGACGACCTGCTGATCTCGTGTCCCGACCGCCTGTTGCAGAACTGAGCTTCCACCCAGGTCTCCGTTCAATTCGCCGCCCAGCGTCGTGCTGGTGGCCGAATAGCTGAGCGGTTGCTTGCCGGTCACGTCCCATCCGCTCACGGTGAAGCTTGTGGACTGGTCCGCCAGGTCCGCCATGCACATGAATTCGAAAAGCCCCTGGCCGTAGGTCAGCGTGAAAGCGTTGGCTTGGCGCTTGCTCCGCGAGACCACGTTCAGTTGGCTGTCGTCCACCCATAGTTCCGCGTCCACCGCCCGCGCGCGCTCCCGCAGAAAAGCCAGATCGCTCTGGTTGACTTGGGCCAGCACGGGATATGTCGGGCCGCTCGCGTCCACATTGGCCTGTAGTCCCTGCTGCGAAGCAACCTGCTGAAAGAGGTCCGAGTCGCTGAGATTCTCGAAGGTGCGGGTGCGCCGGGTCATCCGCAGATCCTGCAGCCGGTCTTCCGCCTTGATCAGAATCTCCGGCGGCCGCAGATGCGGGAAACGGCCCTCCAGCGCGGTGATCGTCCCGCTGAATATGGTTGCGGAGCCGACACCCTGGCCCATCTGGATCGTGATGGGTTTGCCGAAGTCGAGGATGGTCCGGTCGAAATACACGAACCCGAAGGCGTCGGCCACTTTGTCGAAGTTGGCGAAGGTCAACTCGGCGCGATACAAGCCTTCCACGTTCTCCTCCACGCACAGCCCCAGCAGCCTGTCGCCGAGCTGTGTCTGGATCTGCCCGCCGACCGTGAGTACCGGCCGCGAACCGTAATTGGAGGAAGATTGTGAAGCGTCGGGCATCGGATTCCTAGTCTTTTGTGGGGCAGCCTTCGCGCGAGTTGCGCCGGCCCGAAGGCCGGCGTGCAGGGCTGAAGCCCTGACCCCACATGGGATTGTCAATTCTCATTGCGGACATGACCCTAATGCGCCATCACCCGCAGACAGTTGCGCCGCTCGCAGTCGAGCACTGCCATCAGATCCTGCGGACCGAACGGTGGTTTCTCGGGCGCGGCCATCTGCCCGACCGGCTGCGGGCCGCCGGCCTGCGGCTCCATCTCTATCTCGAGTTCGTTGATAATGACTGCCATCGCTTGCTCCTCTTATGCCGTGATCGAAAGGTTGATCATTGTGCCCGGCTGCAGCAGCCGCGGGTTCGAAATCCCGTTGGCTTGCGCCACCCCCTGCCAGTTACTGATACCGGCCTTCGCCGCCATCTGCGCCAGCGAGTCCCCCGCGTTGGCCGTCGTCAGCGGCGATGTTCCGGCCGCCGGCGCAGTCGGTTGCGGGCCTCCGGCCGCCGCGAATTCGAAGAGCAGGTCGTGCTTCGAAATGCTGACCGAGACATTCGACCGCAGCGGTACGCCATCCGCTGAAAACATATCGATGGTTTCGTCGACCGTGTCCATCGTGCCGTGGAACACGAACGAGCCCCACTGAAATTTCAGGCTCGGAGGAACCCGGGTGTCCTGTTGCGGCGCGTTCGGATTCTGCACCGTCATGAAGTACGTGATCCACTTCGTCAGCTGGCGCACATCGCCGCCTGGGTCCGACGGCTCGCTGGGCAACGGCAGAGTCACGTCGAACCACAACTCCATGCTCAGCTTGGTGGTGCTCGTGCCCACGAACTGCGTGGAAGATCCCTGCGGCTGATTCCCGCTGCCCCACTGGTTGGAATAGTTCAGTTTCAGGGTCTGCGGATTGAACTGCACCGTCACAGTTTGCCCCCCGCTCTTCGGATTCCCCTGGGGGTCCGTCTCGATGAACTGCGCCTTTGCCAATGTCTGCGGTTGCGGCATCTTGAAATCCTTCAGGAAAGCGGTTGCCAGGTCATCAGCTCGTACACCAGCGACATCTCTTCGATCGCGACGAGTCCGTCTTTGGCATTCAGCGTGGGCGCTTTGAGTTTCACCGGGAGGCAGTTGGTCAGCTGGAACTGCACCAGCTCCGTCGTCCCGTCGCTGTCCAGCATCACGATGGTGGCCGACCCCCTGAGGCCCCCTCCGCCGGGCGCGGCAACCGCGTCGAACCAGCTCCAAAGATCGAAGCTCGACGTCATTCCGCGCTTCAGCGTGAGTTGTCCGTAACCCACCTGTCCGGCCATGTGGACCGGCCCCGTGTTGTTGCCGCCCTCGCGGATGGTCTTCGGCTCCAAAGTCATCTCCAGCCCGTCCACGTCGGAAAAGGTCGCCGCGCAGACCTGATCGGAGACGCCTTCCACCTCGATCTCCACCAGGAAGTTGAATGTTGTGAACGGCAGTCCCGAGGTCGCCATT
>JASHSD010000478.1 GCA_030036985.1 Bryobacteraceae bacterium | reverse complement strand
TTTCGAGCTTCCATTTCCTCATATGGGAAGGACGTTTGAGCATCGCGGACGGGTCCTGTCAAGACCGGCCTGAGGCCGCCGGAGGGGAGCCTTGACGGGTGGCCGCGATGCTTTACGCTCGGTTGAGAGGAAATGGAAGCTCGCCGGCCTGCGTGTAAACGATGTCATGAGACCGTGCGTAAAGGATGTCATGAGACTGTACACACGAGTGCGCGCGCCACGGTTCGTTTCAGGCGACTTTCAGTCGCTGCGGATTCTACCGGCTTTCAGCCGGTAGTCGTTCAATAAAATACAGACTTTATTTCGTCTGTGCGCCTGGTTTGTAAATAAGCCCGGCCGCGATTCTCACGCGGCCGGGCCGATGGAGGCTGGAAACCCGCCAAGCCTACGGCAGGGTCACACCGTTGGCGATCGAGAGATTCACCTGGCCGATATTGCGGTAGCTGCTCAGGTCTCGCGAGCTGCCTCCCAGCTGGAAGCCGGCGTTGTAGCCGGCGAAAATCAGGCTTACCGTACCGGGGCTGCTCACAACGGCGTTGGGAGCATAGACGCGTCCGCTGAACCAGTCATACTGACCGCCGGACACCGATTGGCCGACCAGCGGAGTGTTGGCCGGGATCGTCACTGTCTGCCCGGTCTGCGGATCGGTGACATTCGACACCTGGGCGATGGAGGCGATCGGGTTATTGATGCCGTTGATCACCGTCCAATTGGTCAGGTCGCTTCCATTCGACTCCGCGTACATGATCGCGTGGAAAGCGTCCGAATCGCCGTCGAGGCAGTTGCCGCCGCCGAAGAACAGGCCCCAGTTCCCGTTGCTCAGCTGGAGCAGGGTTCCGTTGCCGGAAATCCAGCGGATACCGGAATAGGAGGTCGTCGAGGGATCGCTCAGCCCGTTGACCATCTGGATCGGAGCGTTCGGGCTGCCGGTATTCGAAAAGGCGGGCGTGTTGAACGGGGTGATATCCGTGAAGTTGACGAAGTTGGTGGTTGTCGCGATGCGAACCACCTCGACGTCGTCATTGAGGTTGCCGTTGGGAATCGATGGCGGGCAGAGCGGATAGCTCGTCGGCGCCACATAGTCCGAATTCAGCGTCTTGCTGATGTAGAGCACCTTGATGGGGAACGTGTTGGGCACGACCGCGAGGAAGCCGTCCGGATTCACCAGACCGGTCGTGTTGATGATGGGATCGCTCGTGATCGGGTTGGTGTTATTCGCTGTGCCGAGGATGTTGACTTCGTCGAAGCGCCAATTGCCCGAGTTGTTGTTGTATTGATCGGGCTGATTGGTGGTGCTGTCGAGCGAAGCGGCTGTGTAGGTGCCGGTCCCGGCTGCCGAGCAGACGTTGCCGCCCGGCGCCGAGTATGCCGGCGCCGCGGTCCCGATGTAGTCCGGGTCGTACACCGACACCATCTGCACGCCGAAGTTCGGATTGTTCTCCACGCTGGTGATGCCGAGAGCGTGGAAGTTGATGGTGATCTGATTGTTGAAAGTGCTGCCTCCGCCGGTGACCTGAATGGGACCGACCGGTGTCCAGGTGGAGCCGCCGTTGGTCGTGTACAGCACCTGAAGATCGCGCACGCCCTGGTTCGTGGTGTACCAGTCGAATTGGAGAACGATGTAGTGGAAGCCGGTGGTGTTCACCATGAACTGCGCTCCCTGCGTGCACGGCGGAGCGGCAAGATTCCATCCGTTGCCCGGAGCCCCCGTACCGCCGCCCACAACGCGCCAGGCTTCGTTGTTATTGGGACCGATGTTATTTGCCGCTTCGCCGGAGGGGTCCGAGCTCAGAGTCGTCTTCGTCACATTGGAACCGTTGACGCTGCCGACGTTGGGCGCGGACATCGTGTAGGTATAGCTGTTGGTCATGCCCAATGCCGTCGCGGTTGGCGTACCCGCGCTGTTGTTGGTGGAAGGAGCGGGGCTCAGGTTAACGCTGCTGGTATTGGAGTCGTTGTCAAAGTTCCAGCCGGCGATCAGGTTGGCCGTCGGCGGCTGCATGAACGGGCTGTTCGCGGGAAGGGGGCTCAGGGCGTTGGCGCCGCGCGGGGTGATCTGGTGCACGATCAGGCCGTCGGAGTCCACGTGAGGAGTGACGCGGTCGAGTGTGTAGAGAATCGTCGATCCGCCATAGCTGATGATGGACGGATGGCCTTCGCCGTCATCGTTGCCGCCGCTGTTTGCCGTATTGGCGTCGCTGTTGGGGCACTCGGTCGTCAGCTGTTCCACCATTTGCTCGAACGTCCAGCTTTGACCGGCGTTGGTGCTGGTGGCGGCGACGACGGCCTCGTTGATCTCCTTGGGGCGATAATCGAAGTACCCCTTCAGGCTCTGCCCGTTGCCGACCACGAACGGGAAGTAGTAAGGATTGAAGGTGTTGACGGTGGTGGGAGCGTTCACGAGCTCCGTGCCGCCGCCGCTGTTTCCAGGGGTGCAGTAGGGGGTCGGTCCGTCATACGCCCCGCCGGTCGTGGCCGTTCCACCCTGACCGAGCGTCCACGGACCTCCCGCGATTGTTGCCTGAATCGGCGTGCTCGTCGCCGTCCACTGAGCGTTCTGAGCGGCGGAAGTGCCAACCAGGATGGGAGCGAACAGGGCGGTACTCACACAAAGAGCGAATTCAATTTTTTTCATCGTCGGATGTCTCCTTGATCGTATTTGGGGGAGTGATCGGGTCCGGGGAACTCAGGCTTTGCGCAAGCGGCGCAGCCCAATCATACCGGCGATTCCGGTCAAACAAAACAGAAAGGTGGCTGGTTCGGGTGTTGGAGTCGTGTAAGAGATATCGATCGTCGCCGGGCCGGCATAGACGTACTGATCATCGTATCCCGTTGGGGAAAAAAAGTCCTCAATGGCCGGGCTGGTTCCCCACGTGTAGGTGAAGTCCAGCGAGCCATCCGCGAGCCCTGTCGACAGGTCTGCAATCTCCGCGTCGGTCAATGTCGCGGTCCAGGAATAGGGTCCTTCCTGGCCGGAGTAGCAGTTGTCTGAGACATTGTCGCACGCAGCCACTTCAACGGCAGTTTCGCCGTCGGCGGCATCGCCGAGGTAATAATCGCTCAGCGCCGTGGTCGCGCTGTCGCCATTGCCGAAGGATCCCGAGATCGTGATGCCGGTAATCGTATCGCCTGCCGGGATCGTGAACGTGTAAGTGCCGATGGTTGTTGAGCCGCTTGGCGGAAAGGTAGTGGCGAAGTCATATCCGTTGGGGCTGTCGTAAGACCCGAGGGTCTGGATGACGTCGGCCCGCGCGGAAGCGGTCAGGATGAAACCGGCCGCAATTGAAAAAAATGCCGCAGCAGCGGTTCGCCTGGTCAAAAACGAGGCTCCGCGAGGAGGTAATGTGAGCGTGTAGTTCCTGAAGGTCATAGTCTTTTCGCTCCCAGAGGATAACCTTCCCGCCCGAACACACACAACATCCTTTGCTTTTTTTTTACGCGATTGAAACGCAATTGAGATGCTCCGGGGTCATGGTACTTCTGAAGTCGTTGGCGGCACTAGTCGCGACCCGCGGAGGCGCCGGTCACAGGAAAAGACGTTATCGCGCGGCGAGGCTGCGCGCGATGAATAATATCGAAATTAATATCGACGGGACCAAGCTCGTCAGCAGGGCTGGCGCGGGAAGGACCACACGTTTTTGCGTCATGCCGATAATTACGCGCCATGCCGAGGGCGGTTGACGGCGGACGTTGCTATTTACCCGTTTGCGGGCGGGAACGATCGTCGGCCGGTCGGGGTTTCGCCGGCAACTGCGTGCGACTGGGGATCGCATCTCTGAAGTCGGGCCGACCGGAGTTTGAATACGAGACCGGCCTGTGCGCGGGAGCGCGAGTCTGTTGCGCGGGCGAATCGTCGAGGATGACCGGTTTCGGCCGCGTATGAAACCAAGGAAGCCCGAATCCCGTGGCGCCGGACGAAAGCGGCAGACAGAAAACGATAAGAGCGATGACGACGAATTTCATGCCGTACGACTCCGGCGGCAATGCACTGCAATCTTTTTGCCCCGCCGGCAGGGGTTTGGTGCGCTTCCGTCCGTGGCGCAACCTAATTGAAACCAATTCGGCGCGAACGGACAGGCGATGAGCGTGCGGCAATTCGTGCAGAGTGCGCGCGCCGCCCGTGCGGCAATTCCTTCAGACTGCGCAGGCCGTCCGGTTACGTTTCTTTACGTTACGAGGGCTTCGGCCGTTCGCCCCTATACTATGGACATGCGAATCGTAGCGTCTGGATTACTATTGACATTCGCCGCCGTGATTCCGGCGACGGCTCAGCAACCTCAACCGAAGGCGAAATATGTCAGCCTCATCGGCACCGTCGAAAAAGTGGACGCCTCCGGCAAGGTTCTGTCCATCAAACCGGATAAGACCGATGCGATTACGGTCAAGTTCGACGACAAGACCCAGTTTCTGCGGCTGCCCGCCGGTGTGACGGATGCGAAGCAGGCCACGCGCGCCACTTCGGAAGAGGTGTCCGTGGGCGACCGCGTCATCGCCAGGATGCGCGCCGGCGAAGAGGGACAACCGGCGGTTTTCCTCTATTTCGAGAAAAAGACGGAACTGGCGCAGCGCAAGGAAAAAACGGTGGAGGAATGGAAGCAGTCCGGGATATCCGGTCTGGCCACGAGCGTCGACCCCGCGGCGAAGAAAATCGTGATGTCCCTGCGGGGTTCCGTTCCACCTAAAGACCTGACGCTCGACCTCAGCGGCAATATCGATGTGACGCGCTTCAGCGCCGACACCGGAAAGAACGAGATCAGCACCATCGCGGCGATCCATCCGGGCGACCAGGTCACGGTAATCGGTCAGAAGAATGCCGATGGGACCGAGATCAAGGTTGAGGCCATTACGTCCGGGTTTTATAAAACGCTTCCGGTCCAGATTACTTCCATCAATGCGGCCGCGGGGCAGATCCTGGCGACCGACATCGCGACGAAGAAGCCCATCACGATCACGGTCAACGCCCAAACCAGCCTGAAGAAACTGGACGACGCCACTGCGCAGCAGTTGGCGCGGCGCCTGAATCCCACGTTTCAGGGGGGGCGTGGGCGGCGAGGCGGCGGCGGTGACGCGGGCGGCGCAGCCTCGGGTGGAGGTAATTTTGCGGGCGGCGACGCCCCCGGCGGATTTCAGGGGCGCGGCGGATTTGAGGGCCGCGGCGGACGTGGCGCCGGACGGCCTTTGGATCTGGGCAAAATCATCGACCAGCAACCGTCGATTATGCTCGCCGATCTGAAGGCCGGCGAACCCATCGTCGTGGCCGGCGCCGCGACGGACGATCTCTCCAAGCTGCAGGCGCTGAAGCTCATTTCGGGCGTCGAACCGATTCTGCGCGCCGCGCCGCAGAACGGACCCGATCCGCTCGCCGGGAATTGGAGCCTGGGCGACATCGGCGGCGGTGGCGGCGGTCCCGAGTAACCCCAAGTAATTGTAAACATTAGGTAATGCACCTTCTTTACACTTATTCACGTTCTGCCCGCGTAATAACGGTAACAATGAATCTTTGTGATCGTCGTAACGGAGACGGTCTCAAAGACACATATGAGAAAAAGCGTAAGGGGTGGAATCAAGGCAACGGCAACAGCTCTTGCCGCATTGGCGTTCGCCTTCGGGTTCGGGACGCAAGCGTCAGCTCAGAACGTCGGGACGATACGCGGGGTGGTGACGGACCCATCGGCGGCGGTGATCCCGAATGCAACGGTAGTCGCTACCGGTAATGGCGTTAGCCGGTCGGCCAAGACGGACAGTCAGGGCCGATACACGGTAGCAAATATTCCGGCGGGCAAATACACCGTGCGCGCGGATGCGAACGGCTTCGTAACCTTCAGCAAGCCCGATCTCGACGTGCCGGGCGCCCAATCGGTGAGTCTCGATATCGCCTTGCAGATTGCCGCGGAAGCGCAGCAGGTTTCAGTCAACGACACGTCGAACCAGCAGCTCTCCACCGATTCGTCGAGTAACGTCAGCGCGCTGGTTTTGAAGGGCGAGGATCTCGAACAATTGCCGGACGATCCCGACGACCTGCAGACGGATCTGGAGGCGCTTGCAGGACCCGCCGCCGGACCCAGCGGACCCCAGTTCTTCATCGACGGTTTCAGCGGCGGCCAGTTGCCGCCGAAGAGTTCGATCCGCGAGATCCGCATCAACCAGAATCCGTTTTCCGCCGAGTTCGATCGGCCCGGCTTCGGCCGCATCGAGATTCTGACCAAGCCGGGAACCGACAACCTGCATGGTCAGGTTTCCGTCAACTACGGCAATCGCGATTTCGACAGCCGCAATCCGCTGCTGACCACGCCGCGGCCCGGTTACAGCTACGAATTGCTCAATGCGAACGTGGGCGCTCCGATCGGCAAGAAGGCGTCGTTTTTCCTCGATTTCACGCAACGCGACATCGACGAAAACGCGCTCGTCGACGCACAATATTGGACCCCGACTTTAGGCCAGGCGACTTTCAACCAGGCTCTGGTCACGCCGAACCTGCAATGGCAGCTCAATCCGCGGCTCGATTACGCGCTGAATGCGTCAAACACTCTGGTTATCCGGTTCAACCATTCATCGTCGTCCACCGAAGGCGGCCTCGGCGCATTGTCGCTGCCCACGCAGGAAACCGAGACCTTCACCAAGAACAACATGGTGCAGATAACGGAAACGGCCGTGCTCGGTACGGTTGCCGTCGACGAGACTCGTTTCCAGTTCCGCAATAACAATGCGAATACCGACGCGTACGGCAACCCCGATCTTCCCGGCATCAACGTGGCCGGGTCGTTCAGCTCCGGCGGCGCCCCGTTCACCTCGGGCGTTAACTACACGGATACCCGTGGCTACGAATTGTCCAATACGTTGACATCCACCCGCGGCAAGCATGCCCTGAAGGTCGGTTTCCGCGCCCGGCAAACGGACGAGTTCAGCAAGGCGACGTCGAATTTCAACGGTTCCTGGGTGTTCAACGCTCCGATTCTCGGTAGCACCGGCGTTGTTCCGCCCTGCCTGGCGAGCTATGGCGCCAATCCCACCTCACTGGATCTTTATGCGGCGACCGAGACCCTGCTCGAGGAAGGCACGCCGATGTCGACGATCATTGCGCAAGGTTGCGGCCCCAGCCAATTCTCGCTCAGCAGCGGCATTCCGGTGCAGGACGTGGGGCAGTTCGATCTCGGCGCGTTCGTGCAGGACGATTGGCGGGTTGCGCCCAACCTCACCATCAACGCCGGGCTGCGCTATGAGACCCAGAACAACATCCGCGATCACATGGACTGGGCGCCGCGTTTGGCGATGGCCTGGGCGCCGGGTGCGAAAGGGAAGACGGCATCGAAGACGGTCATTCGCGCCGGCTACGGCATCTTCTACGATCGTTTCGCCGAATCCAACGTGCTGAACGCCCTTCGCTACAACGGGGTCGAACAAACGAACTATCTGATCAGCTCGACCACCCCCGGCAGCGCGACGGCGCTGGAAGCCTTTTGCCCGGAGGCTGCGACTGTAGGCATACCCAATCCGTCATGCCTGAGCACCCCCGGGATTCCATCGTTGTCGTCGTTGACGGTGGAGAATCAGGCGATTTACGTCATGGACAAGAGCCTGCGCGCGCCGTACATGGCTCAATCGAACGTCTCGCTGGAGCGGCAGCTGCCGGGACGCACGCAGGTCTCGATCAACTACATCAACACGCGCGGTGTTCACGTGCTGCGCGAAGTCGATATCAACGCGCCCTGCACGGATTCGGTGCCCACCTGCGCCGCGGATCCGGCGCTGATCGGTGTGCTGCGGCCCTATGCAGGCACGAACGTGCCCAACGCCAACGGCGACATCTACGATTACCAGACCAGCGGCATCTTCAAGCAGACCCAGATTCAGTTCAACGTCAATTCCCGCATCAATTCTCACTTCCAGCTGCAGGGTTATTACGTTTACGGGCAGGCGCACACGAACGCGAACGGCTTCCCGATGGATCAGTACAACGAGCACCTCGATTGGGGCCGGGCGAACTTCGATATTCGGAATCGCGGATACTTCGGCGGCACCGTGGGCCTGCCGTTCAGAATGCAGTTGGCGCCATTCGTGCAAATGCAGTCCGGCAGCCCGTTCAATATCACGACGGGCGAAGACTACGATGGCGACGGAATCATCAACCAACGGCCGTTTTTCGGCGCTTGTGGCGCGCAGGGCGTTACTGTTACGCGATTCGGCTGCTTCACCACAAACCCGGCTCTCAGTGAGGGGCTGATTCCCGTGAACTACGGCGAAGGCCCGGCGCAATTCTCGGTCAATCTCCGCCTGAGCCGCACTTGGGGTTGGGGCGAGAGGACCACAACCGATAACAACCAGCCGAGGGGGAACCGTGGCGGTGGCGGTGGACCTCCGGGAG
>JASHSD010000477.1 GCA_030036985.1 Bryobacteraceae bacterium | reverse complement strand
CTCAAAACGGCCGGCGCCTTTCTCTTCGCGGCGGCGGAGGGATCGCCAGTCCGTGGCGCAGACGCTCGCGTCTGCCGCACCGGCACTCGTGCCGGTGCTTTTGGCGGGCCCAAAATAGCGCCGGTTTGGGCTACTGACATTTCAGTGGCCGCTTCTGCTTTTGCGTACCCAGGTGAAGATCGACCAGGCGCTGCCGGCCATCGAAATCACCACCAGCACCATAATGAAATGCACGAACCAGGGCGACTTCGCCATCCCGATGATCCGCCGCCCGAATATCAGCGCGAGACAGGCATCGATCGTGAATCGCAAGGCTCTGGTTCCGGCGATGATCGCGAGCATTTTCTTCAGCGGATACTGCAGCGCCGAGGCGACGATAACGAAGGCCGTGAACGGAAACGGCGGCGGCATCAGGGCGGCAAAACCGAGCGCGATTCCTCCCCGGTCCCGAACCTTGCGTTCGACATACGCGATCTGTTTGCCTTTGTGCTTGCCTTCAAGCTCCTTCCGGCCGCCTTCGGCCGACACCCAATGCGTGAAGGCCACCCCCAGCACGGATCCGACAGTGGCCATCGCAATGTAATACGCCATGCGTCCGCGATGCGCCGCGGTCAGAGCCACAATCAGCAGATCGTTGCCGAGCGGCAGGAACAGAAACGAGGAATCGAGCACGCCGAGCAGGAGCAATCCGGACCCGCCCAGCGAAAAGAAAAAATGTGCGAAAGACTCCAGAGTGGCCTGCATTCGCCGTCGGGGCAAATGCACGCCAACTGCCGAATGCGGGCCGCTACAGCTTCATCCATTCGTACGGGAACATCTTTCCGGCCGCTTCCGGGGTCAATTTCACACCGGCCAATTGCGCTGCGCGCGCGAGCGCCGGATCTCTGCCCTGCGTCACATCGGCGGGAGCTGGCACAACCACCTCGTCCGGAGTCACGCCGGTGTGTTCCAGACTCTTGCCGTCTTTCATGATGAGATCCGCGTCGGTCACGGAAAACTCATAGAAGATTTTGATGTCGACGCCCTGCGATTCGGGGTAAAGGCGCGACTCCATCACGCTCCCCGAACTGACATCTCCAATCACCGTGCCGCGCTTCTCCAACTGAACCACCCTGGCAAAGAGCTCCGCGGCCGAGGCGGAAGCAGAATCGATCAGGACGTACAAGCGCCCGTTGAAAGCGTCGGCGCCGCGCGTTTTCGCCAGTTGCGGCTTCAGGGTTTTGCGGCCGATGCGGTCGGCAATCTTCACGTCATGATCGAAGACATTGCCGACCATCCGTTCGAGTGTGAGAATCAGCCCGCCCGGATTGCCGCGCAGGTCCAGTATCAGCGCCGGGTGCTTTCGTGCGACGGCGAACAGGCGATCGACCTCTTCGTCGGTGAGGTCGAATTCCGGCATCTTCCAGATCATCGCCCCTTCGGATTCGGTATAACGCTGGCGGACGTAATGATCGAAGTTTTCGTCTTCGCGAATGAGATCCCAGATGTCGTCGCCGTTTGTGCCGGAGATATCGAGCCGTCTCTTCAATTGATGAACGGCGGCCCGCACCTCTACTTCGCGAACTTCGCCGTCGGGATTGCGCACCGTCAGTTTGGAAACGTTCAGCGGCGCGATCTGGTTGAAGAAATAATTCAGCTTCCAGAGAACGTCGCGTTTTACGCTGAAACCGTTCCAGAGGAGAACTTCGTCGCCGGGCCGCAGCTTCGATTCCGCATCGGAGCCGGGCCGCACGAGGGAGATCAGCGGCTTGTCGCCGAACATCTGGACGCGAAATCCATAATCGACGCGCAACGGACGCTGGGGCGGACGGAAGAAGGTATGCGAATCGTTGAGACCATCGAGAAAACCGGCGACACCCCCGAAGCACTGGGCCAGCGACTTGGCGCTCGCGATCTGCGCGTCCGCTTCCTTATAGCGGGCTTCGAGATCGATGCCGTGGAATTTGGGGTCGTAATAATGTTTCCTGAGTTCGTCGCGGGCGTCGCGCAGCATTTGACGGGCGCGATCGATGTTGAGCCGATCCAAAGCAGGGGGCTGCTGGGCTAGGCAGAGATTCGCCAACGCGAAGAACATCGGCGCCAGGGCGAGACTTCGAAACGACATATAAGGGCAGGAAAATACCTGTACCACCATTCATCGTGGCACAGACTTCAGCAGATCCGGGCCGCGGAAACTGGGTTCCCGTGTAGGGCAGGATGTTTTCCTGCGGCGGATTGGCAATCCGCCTGGCCTGGACCGGCCATAACCGGTGGGTTTCCAGCCCTGTGGGAGTACAGACTTAAGTCTCCGTGGCACAGACTTCAGTCTGTGTGTTCGGTTCTCCCGGCTCGCCCCGAAAAATGATCGTAGCCGCGCGGCGGCAGCGGGTTTCCATCGAGCAGCACTTCTCCCGCCTCACGTGGCGCGATTGCCCCGATGCGCGTCAGCGGCAGTCCATCGAAATCGTCCGGCACTTTCGTGCCGGGGCGGACGGTAAACAGCAATTCGTACTCTTCGCCGCCGTGGAGAGCTTGTTCGAGACTCGCTCCGGGGAATCGCGGTGGAGCGACAATCTCCGCTCCCGCGCATGACGCAAGACAAAGCCGGCGCAGATCGAGCGAAAGGCCGTCGCTGATATCCATCGCCGCCGTCGCCCGCAGCTTCTCCCGCAGGAACCGGCCCAGCGCCAGGCGCGGCTCGGGATGCAGATGCCGCTTGCGCGCCTTGCCTTTCAGGGTTGCGAGACCGAGGGTGGACCCGCCGAGCGTTCCCGAAACGTAAATGGAATCGCCAGGCCGCGCGCCGTCGCGCCGGAGCGCCGTGCCCCGCGGGACGGCGCCGCAAACCGTGACGTCGCAGGCCAGAATCTCGCTGTGCGAGAGATCGCCGCCCGCCAGAATCGCGCCGGTGGCCGAAGCCAGTTGCAGTACTCCGTCGAAGAATCGATCCACCCAGCTCGCGTTCGCCCATGAAGGGACAGCGAGCGACACGAGACAAAATCGCGGAGATCCGCCCATGGCCGCAATATCGCTGAGACTGCGCACGAGCGCCTTTCGGCCGGCTTCGGCGGGTTTATGCGTTTCACGGTGGAAATGCGTGCCTTCGATGAACATGTCCGCCGTGAAAAGGAGATCGTCGGCAGACCCGCGCGGACGGTAAACGGCGCAATCGTCGCCGATGCCGAGCACCAGCGGCGAGCCCGGCGGCACGACAGTGGCCGTTCGCAAACGCTCCGTGACCGCTCTTTCGTCGCGCAATCCGTAGTCTCGCACGCCGTCAAATTGTTGCTCAAACGCTTGATCTTGCGCAACTTCCTGTGCGATACTGCGAAGCGCAGTTAGACATGGCATTGGTTTTGGCGGTCAACGATCGAGCCGCGCGTCCGGGTGCATCCCGCGGGTGTTTCCCGTACGCCGCGTGGCTTTTTTCTTTTAGGGGCCCTCGTCGATTCCGATGCAATTTTCAGGAGAAAGTCTGTGAAAGAGAAAGGTACAGTGAAATGGTTCAACGCTGCGAAAGGCTACGGCTTTATCCAGCGCTCAACCGGGGACGATGTATTCGTCCATTTTTCCGCGATTCAGGCTTCGGGCTATCGCTCGCTCGATGAAGGATCGCAGGTGGAATTCGAGGTCAAGCAGGGCCCCAAGGGGCTGCAGGCGGAGAATGTCATCCGCGCATAACCTTTAACATCTCACTTCCATCACGAGCCCCGGACCGGGATTACCCTCCGGGGCTCGTTCTATTTTTGGGGGCATCAAGCGGTCGTGGCTAAGAAGCCCGTTCCGAGCCGCGCGCGCAAGCAAGCGGTCTTTCGCTGCCGGCTCAACGCGGCCTATTGCGCGCCGCCCGGTCCGCGCGCCGGACCCGAGATGTGCCCGAGGTCGATATTATCTTCCTGGCAGATGTACTCCATCAGGTCCGTGCCGGCCATCAGGCGGGCGTGTCCCACCGTGGTGAACGGCTTCTCATACGCGCCCGGATCGTCGATCGTCACCTCGATCGTCATGTTGCCCATATCGGTCCGCGTATAGCGCTCGATCGTATGCAGTTTCTCGGTATGCGGATGGCCCTTGTAATCGAACCAGAACTTGTCGTTGAATCCGACCGTATCCACCACCAGCGTCTTCCCGTCCCAATGCCCGATGGAATGGCCGTACCAGGTGGGAATCGCATCGTCCGGATGCTTCCGGCCATCCATGAAGATCTGCCGCCAGCTGTGGATGTTGCCCTCATACACGATGAAGTAAAGCCCGGGCGTCTGCGCGATGCGCCACGGATACGGCGACCCGCGCGGAATTCCGGACGGCAGACAATTCGCCTCCGGATCGTCTTTCGACAGTCGATGCTTGACCACGTCCTCCGCCCACGGCAGCATGACCACCGAATCGCCGGGCTTCAGATCGCGCGTAATGTCCGCGCTGTTGGCGCCGCTGCCCAGCCACGCTCCGGACAAATCCGGCGTGCCGTCGGCGAGCATCGGCGCCGGGCCTTTCGGCGTCGGCGGCTGGTGCCTGTAAAGGCCGATCGTTTGCCCTTTCCCTTGTGAAGCCGCGGGCGCCTGGGCCGCCAGCGAACCGGCGGTCAAAAGCAGCGCCGCCGCGACGCTATTTGCTGTTCGCATCTTCATAACCGAGAAAATTCAGCTTATGCCCGTCCGGGAACAGGATCGTTTGCGCGGAGCCGAAATTCGAATTATCCTTCGCGCGGTTTCCGGTGACCGTGACCAAATCGCCCGCTTTGAGAGAGCTTCTGGTCCAGCCGTTCCGCAGCAGGATGCTCGGACTGGCCAGTTCGAGATCCCAATTTGTCACCTTGCCGTCCGCGTCTTTCACGTCCATGAAGAAATGGGCGTGCGGATTCGTCCACTCCATCTTCGTGACGACGCCTTTCAGCTCAATGCGCTTCGACAGATCGAAAACCGCCGCGCCCGAGTGATGTGCGAACGCCGGCAGCGCGAAAATCGCCAGCCCGGCCGCCGCAACCGCCATCCTGAGATTTCTTACCATCCCAACAAGCCTCCGCGGAAAGATTCTTTCATAGTGCTGGTCGGGGTGCAAGAGCGCGCTCCGCGCGTACGGATATCGACCTATGCTTTCGCGCCCTTGTGGCGCAGACTCTTAGTCTGCCGTGCCCGGACTCTTCCGGGCACTTGTGATGGGGCGAAGCAGGCGTCCCGAAGAGTCGGGGCGCGGCCCGCAGGAGTGCGCGCGCCGCATTTCACTCCAGGCGTTGGACTCTGTTAGCCTCGCATGGCTTTGCCCGGATTCGGAAGCGCAGACCAATCATCTGCACGCGGTCGTATGCGAGCCGAGGATTAAACCGTCTGGAGCCCCGGCGGCCGCTCCCTTACGGTCACGGCTCAGCACGGATCACGCGCTCCCTTGCGGTCGCCGCTCAGTACGGATTCCACTTTGACATATACTGCATAAATGCGAAAAGGGAAGATGAAACGTTTATCGACCGGTATCGCGCTAAGCGTCCTGCTGTCGGCTCCGGCTGTTGCCGGCGCGCAGATTCTCGTGGCCGGAGAAGGTCCGGTCGTGTACGGGCACCACCATCTCAACACGACGAACATGGCCGCGCAGAAAAAGTTCTATGTCGACACACTCGGCGGCGTCCTCGAAAAGTTCGGTTCCGGCGACCGGCGGCAGGAGATCGTCAAATTCCCGAATGTGCTGATTTTTTTCCATCCGATGCAGGCGCCGACGGGCGGATCGATCGGCTCGACGGTGAATCACATCGGCTTTTCCGTTCCCGATCTCAAGCCGCTGGTGGCGAAGATCAAGGCCAACGGCTTCAAAATGATCACCACCGAATCGGTCGCCCCCAACGTGAAGGTGACCGATGACATTGCGGCCGCCAGCCCCACGACGAACATCGCGTTTGCGCTGGGTCCGGAGGATGTCAAAGTGGAGTTCGTCGAAATCAAAACGCAGAAGGCGCCGATTCAGCTTCATCACATCCACTTCTTCGGGCAGATGAATGCAGAGATGCAGGCGTGGTACGCAAAGACGTTCGGCGCGAAGATGCTTCCGGCCAATCCGAAGGCCGCATTCGTCGAGGACCAGCTGCCAGGCGTGCTCCTGAATTTCTCGCCGTCGCCGACGCCGACCGTAGGCACCACCGGCCGGGCGATCGATCATATCGGCTTCGAGGTCAAAAACCTCGAGGCTTTCACGAAGAACCTCGAAGCCGAGGGCATCAAGCTGGATCGTCCCTACACCAAAGTGCCGCAGTTGGGCATCGCGATCGCGTTCATCAAAGATCCCTGGGGAACGAATATCGAATTGACGGAAGGGCTCGTCAACGTTAAATAAGTTCACGTCAAATAAGGTCACGTCAAATGCGAACGGCACTTTTCGCGCTGGCGGCGCTGATGACATGCGCGGCGACGCCTGTTTTCGCGCAACTCGTAAGTCATCCCGACGCGCCGATCCGCATCGGCCACTATCACCTCAACGTCACCAGCATCGAAGCCCATAAGAAGTTCTGGGCCGACACGCTCGGCGGCAAAGCGATCAAGTTCGGCAAGATCGATGTCATTGAATTTCCCGACGCGTTCATCTTCCTGCATGTGCAGAAGCCGACCGGCCCGACGCGGGGCACAGCCTTCGATCACATTGGCTTCGCCGTGCCGAACGTACCGGCGATGGCGGCCAGGCTCGCGGCCGCGGGTTATCAGGAAACCACCGGGCGGGAGCCGAAGCCGGGCGCGCCGCCGCCGGCGGCATCGGGAACGTCCGCGGTGTATGGGCGCTTTGCGTATTTTCTTGGTCCCGACGGAGCGAAAATCGAGCTCGTTACCAGCGATCAAAAAAACGCGCCGCCGATCGTCGCGCATCACATCCATTTCATCAACAAACAGTATGTCGAGATGCAGCAGTGGTACATGAAGGCGTTCAACGCCACTTTGCGTCCGGGACAAACCGACTTCTTCATTGGCGCCGATCTGCCGGGCGTCGGATACAGCCTCAACTTCTTCCGGTGGGAAGGCGATCAGTCCATCACTCACGTTCCCACCGCCGGCCGCGTAGTGGATCACGTGGGATTTGAAGTGAAGAACCTGGATGCGTTCTGCAAAGAGATCGAAGCGAAAGGCGTCAGGCTTGTCAAGCCTTACAGGAAAAGAGACCCGGCCATGAACAACATCGCCACTGCGACGATCGTCGATCCCTGGGGCGTCTCAATCGAGCTGACTGAGGGCCTGGACAAAATCAACTGACTTCGCTTTGAATGGGCAGCCGGATCGGCCCCAGCCAAAGGGTCTGCTCTGCCCGGCGGTCGACACCCGGCGGTTGCCTGCATCACCAGAATTAATTAGTTCAGGTCGGGCCTCTCCGCGTGGTCGATGATGATTAGATCCACCGGTCCCTTTGCTGGTTCCAGCCGGAGTCCGAGTTGTTCCTGGAGTGCGGTGAAAATTGAGGGACCAGTGGCACCAGGCTGGGAGTCAGCCGTGGCAGTGGTTTCGGGAACGGTCCCCAGTTCCGGTGTCCAGGTAAGGGTGAAGTCGTAGCTTCCGTCAAGGCCGGTCTTGTTGATAACCACACGACCGCTGGGACCCGAAAGATATTTTGCCAGCAGGGACATTGAAGCCGCCTTTCCATCAACACGGCCGCGCTTCGGGAATAAGCCCGACGGAATTGCCTTCGTCGCCGCCGTCAACTTTGGACCACCCTTCGCCACTCGCAGCTCGTAAATCCGCTCCTCGCGTGATTCCCGGTGGATAACGAGCTTGAAACGGTCTTCCAAAAGTGACTTAACCATCATCCTGAAGGCTCCGGAGGCGGCAAAACCCTCCGGAATCCGTGTAGTACTTCCCGGCTTTGCTTCCACGTTGTATTCGTCGGAGTCCAGCCACCTCGGACCACCGGAGATCTGCTCGCCCCGCGCGTCGTAGGCGAATTCGACCAGTTCCTTCAGTGTCGAGTTAGTTGCAATAAACCGCCCGCCAGCCATCCAAAAGAGTCGGAAATCGCCGCCCGCAGGAGGGGCAAGCTTTAGCGAAGCCACCTCGAATTCGACCTTACCTTGCTCCTGTGCCCGGACAGTCGGATGTGTGGTGAACAGGACCCCAGCGACCGAAACCTTTAACGCCGTCGCTCTTACGAACCGCAAAAGCCTCATGCACATGGTTACCGAGGAGGCAGGGAAAGGTTACATAAAATTTTCCGCCACTGAGCCGGTTGGTTCAAGCGGGCCGACCAGGACGCCCTATCGAAGCTTTTCGCTTCTCTTCGCCTGGTCGAACAGCGACCGTTCATGTGCGCATCTCTACACGATTCGGTGAAGGCCCTATCTTCAGACGTGGAGTGGCTCCCGGAATCCTGCCCAGCCCGTGCCTTTGCTCCGCCAGCGTTCCAAATGCCAGTACATCTTCATCATCGGACTCCGGAACTTCGGATTCCGGGGATTCTCGTTTCAGCTTTAATCTACAGGCTATCGCGCCAGTGCCCGGCGAATCATTTCCGCCGCGGCAGGATACTCCTTCTTGGCGTTGGCAAAGAAGACGCCTTCGGCAACCATGAGTGGAGTCCAGCCGAGTTTGGTCTTCGTATCGGGCCGGGCGCCGTGATCGAGCAGATACTGCACCAGCGAAGGCTGATCCGAGATCACCGCGCCAATAAGAGGCGTGCTGCCGTTCCAGCGCGGATCGCCCACGCCGA
>JASHSD010000476.1 GCA_030036985.1 Bryobacteraceae bacterium | reverse complement strand
CGGACCGCTGGAATCTGCGACCGCCGTCATCACCAGTTCCTCGTGCCGGTACTTTCTGCGGCAGGCGGTGGAGTCGTCGATGCCGAACCTGTTCTTCCTGGCGCACAGCGAAATACCCGCCGGGATCAAAGTGATTTCAAAAGGAGTGATTCAGTAAGGGACCATGGAGACCAAAGTTTACTTCGCGAGCAGCATACCCGCGGCGCTGGAGGTAGCCCGCCAGGAACTCGGCGAGGAAGCCATGCTGGTGGGATCGAGGCCGGCGCCGAAGGATGCGCGCCAGTACGGCCGGCTGGAGGTGACGTTCGCGTGGAGTCCGGCGTCGAAACCGCTTGCTCACGCGCGCGGCTCGGAATCATCATTACCGCGCGGCTCGGAATCGTTTTTACCGAACCGCGACTTATTACCGAACCGCGACCAATCGCCGAGCCGCGACCGCGAGGGAGCGATTGCCGCATTACCGAGCCGCGACTCACTACCGAGCCGCGACCGTGAGGGAGCGGTCGCCGCGCGTCTTATCCAAAACGGCTTCTCGCCCGAACTGGCTGGAGAGATTTCCGCCGGCGTCACAGAAGCGGCCGTTGTCCCGGAACTGACCCGGCGCATCCGCGTTGCCGAGCCGACCGAAGCGCGCGTCATCGCTTTCGCGGGTCCTCCGGGACGGGGCAAGACAACCTCCTTGGTGAAGGTGGCGATGCAGTCCGGCCTTTCCAAGCGTATCCCGGTGCGGATCTACACGGCGGGCGCGCACGGAATCGGCGGGAAGGAACAAATGGCGCGGTTCGCGGCGATCCTGGGCGCTCCCTGGCAGGCGTGCGAATCGCTGGCCGGGCTCGACCTCGCGCTGAACGGAGATCCCTGGAAGGGGTTAGTACTCATCGACACGCCGGGAATATCTCCCGCCGAGGGAGGCGAACTGGACGAACTTGCCCGCTTCTTCGCCGCCCGTCCGGAGATCGAAAAGCATCTGGTGCTAAGGGCGGGCGCCACTTCCGCCGATATGCTCGATGTGATCTCGCGCTTCTCCGTTCTCAAACCGACGCGATTGCTTTTCACCGGGCTTGATGAGGCGTTGAGCGCGGCGCCGATGGTGGAGAGCCTGATCCGAAGCGGCATTCCCGCGGGCTGGGCCGGCGTCGGTCAGCAGATCCCCGAGGACCTCGCGGAGCTGAATGCGGAACGCCTGGCGCGGTCGGCGTGGATGGGCGACCGAGCGGCTTCCGCCGTCGATCGCGCCAGGGCCGCTCTGGCGGCGGCTTAAGAGGATCGATTTGTCGGCAGCGGCTTACTATTACGCGCCGGACATCCTCTCGGAAGAGGAGCGCGAGCGCCTGATCCTCGAACACCTGCCCCAGGTGCGCCTGGTCGCGCGCAAAATCCACGAGCGCGTGCCGGATTCGATCTGTTTCGACGATCTGCTTTCGGCGGGCGTGATCGGACTCATTCAGGCGATCGACAACTTCGACCCGCGTCAGGGCGTCAAGTTGCGGACCTACGCGGAGTTCCGCATCCGCGGCGCCATTCTCGACAGCCTGCGCGACATCGATTGGGCGCCGCGGCTGAAACGCAAACAGGCGCGCGAATTCGAGACCGCGATCGCGCGCGCCGAGCAGCGGCTGGGGCGGGCGCCCGAAGAGGCTGAGATCGCTCAGGAATTAGGCCTTGACATCGACGAATACCGCCGGAAGCTCACCGAGATCGAGGCGCTGAACATCGGGGAGATGGAATATGTGCGGGACGAGCATAAGACCTCGGCCGTCCTCAAGTACACGGCCTCGGCGGAGGCGGAATCTCCCGCCGTCACGTTGGAACGCGCGGAACTGGAACGGCTGATCTCGGTTTCGATCGACCGAATCCCGAAAGTTGAGAAAACCGTCCTCAGTTTGTACTTCTATGAAGAGTTGAATCTCCGGGAGATCGCCGAAGTGATGGGAATTCATCTGTCGCGCGTTTCGCAGATCAAGTCGCAGGCCATTCTGCGGTTGCGGACGTCGATCGCCAGACGCTGGCCGGGCGCGCGGTCCTGAGATAGAAATATGGATCCGACACTCGTTCACCATCTGGAAAACTCGCTGGCGCAGGCAATCGGCAGTCTGACCGGAAAGACCTTCACCGTCTCAGTCCAGGAAGGCGCGCCGATACCGGCTCTGACGGAGCCGATCCTCTGGCAGCAATCCTTCTCGGTCCTTGAAGGGCCGGCGTTCTGGATTGCGGCGGGCAAGGATCTTTGGGAAAGTGTGGGTCGGCTCACCCTGGAAGCGGCAGGTCTCGACGAGGTCAGCGAGGCCGACTGCAGATCCACCTGGCACGAGGTCGTCAATCAGACCGTGGGCGGGATTGCGGCCGGCTTCACCGCGGACCTCGGCCGGGAAGTAACCGCAACGGGAGGCCAGGAGATCGACGTGGCTCCGCCGGAGACCCGCTGGACGATTCTCTCTGCAAGGGACGGAGACGGCAATTTCTGGGAACTGAAGGCGGCATGGAGCACCGAATTTTCCGCGCTGGGAGACCCGCACGCGGAGGAAGCGCGAGCCCTGGCGACGCGTGACACCGCGGCGTCGAAGACCTTCGATCTGCTGCTGGACGTGGCGTTGCCGGTCAGTGTTTCCTTCGGCAAGACCTCGCTCCAGATCCGCGAAGTGCTGAAACTCAATACCGGATCGATTGTGGAGCTGGACCGTTTCGTGACCGATCCCGTCGAGGTGATTGTCAACGATTGCGTGATCGCGCGGGGCGAGGTGGTGGTGGTGGATGGAAATTACGGGGTTCGCATCAGCCAGTTGGCCAGCCGCGACGAACGGCTTCGCTCCGGCATGGCGCAGGCGGCCCACAAAGCGATGATGCCGGCATGAACCTCACGATGCTTCTGCTCCCCGCGCCGGGGATCCTCCTGGCCGCCTTCTGTCTACTTCTGTTGCGGCGGCGCCGGATGGCGGACGACAGGAGGCACTCGGAATTGTTGTCGCTGATCGAGTGGCAACGCGCCGAAAACGCGCAGCAGATCGCGCAATTGACGCGCAGCGTCGAAGTTCTGGAACGAACGCAGCGCAGCGCCGAGGAGGCCGCGGGCGGGCTGACGCGCTCCTGCCGGTCGCAGGCGATGCAGCTTCTGCGTTCGGGAATGTCGCCGGAAACGGCGGCATCTTCGGTCGGGTTGGCCACGCGGGAGATGCGCCTGATGGCGAAGGTTTCCCGGATGCTGACTCTCCAGTGATTCCTTCCGGCCCTATCGGCGAACGGGGCGAAAGCCGATCTGATTGTGACGGGATTATGACCGGACTGGAAGAACAACTGGCGGAGCGGATCGAACACGCGTTGGGATTGCCATCGTTTGACGGCGTCTCGGAAGCCTCGGAAGCTTTGGGGCAACTGGCGGTGCTGGCGAACCAGTATCTGGCGATGCCCATACCAGCCGAGGCCAGACCGGCGGCATCGGATGTCGCGGCGATCGCGGGTATGGGATCTCTGTCGGCTGACGATGAAACGCGCTTCCGCACCGCGCTGACCTGCCTGCGGGATGCGCTGGCCGAGCGGATGAAACTGGACGAGGCCACCAGCCAACTGGCCGAGGACCCGGGGCTGGTGCGGGAGTTTTTGACCGAATCGCGCGAGCACCTGGCCACCGTCGAAACAGGTCTGCTGACGCTCGAGAAACAACCGGAAAACGCGGAAGTGCTGAACGCGGTGTTCCGATCGTTTCACACGATCAAGGGTCTGGCCGCGTTCCTCGGGGCATCGGCCATTGAGGAACTGGCTCACGAAACCGAGAGCGTGCTGGATCGGGCCAGATCCGGAAAGCTCTTTCTTTCGGCGGAAGTTATCGACCTGATTCTGCGCTCCGCCGACCAATTGACGAAATGCCTCCAACTCGCCGATACCTGCCGGTTGAACCGGATTCCGCGTTGCGACGGGAATCTGTTGCAGAATCTGGCGGCGATCGCCCGAGGCGAGGCGGCGGCGATCGCCCGTGAGGAGAAGGCCCAGGGAGCGCGAGCTGAGGAAGACCTGGCGGAGCGCGAGCCGGCTGCGTCCGCAATGCCGAATTCTCACGAAAACCGCATGCTGCGCGTCGAAGCTTCCAAGCTCGAACACCTGATCGACGTGGTTGGAGAACTTGTCATCGCCGAGTCGGTGGTGCGTCATCACCCGCGCGTCACTGAAGCGCAGGATCCTTTGCTCTCACGCAATCTGACGCAGCTCGCGCGCGTGGTGGCCGAGGTTCAGAAGACCTCCATGTCGATGCGCATGGTCACCGTGGGCACGTTGTTTCGCAGGATGAGCCGGCTGATTCGCGATCTCAGCCGCAAATGCGGAAAACCGGTGCACCTGACGACGGTCGGCGACGACGTGGAACTCGACCGCAGCATTGTGGACGATCTGGCGGACCCGATGGTGCACATGATTCGCAACGCGGTGGACCACGGGCTGGAGACGCCGCAGGAGCGGACAAGAGCCGGCAAAGCGGAGACCGGCGCGGTATGCCTCAAAGCGTCGCATGACGCGGGCGAGATCGTAATTGAAATCTCAGACGACGGGCGCGGGCTGGATGCGAAGAAGATTCTGGCCAAAGCCGAAAAGGCCGGTCTGCTGAGAGAAAAAGAACTGCAGGATGACGACGCTGTCTTCCGGTTGATTTTCGAGCCGGGCTTTTCCACTGCGGAGAAGGTGACCGATCTCTCCGGACGCGGCGTCGGCCTTGATGTCGTGAAGAAACAGGTGCAGAAGCTTCGAGGCCGGATCGCCATCCGTTCCGTGCCGGGCAAAGGCTGTACGTTTGTGCTGCGCCTGCCGTTGACGCTCGCGATTATCGACGGATTGGTGGTGGGGGTTGGAGCGCAGCGGTATATTCTGCCGATGTTCGCTGTGCGGGAGTTGTTTTCGCCCGGCCCGGAAACGTTTGTGACGCTCGAGAACCGCGCGGAGGCGGCGCTGTTCCGGGACAAACTTCTGCCGGTGATTCGGCTGTCGCGCCTCGCCCAGGAACCTGAAAACACCGAACGGTCCGAAAACGGGCCCGGCGGCGTGCTGATCGTTGCCGAGGGCCGCGATCGGCTCTTCTGCATCGCCGTGGATCAATTAATCGGCAAGCAGGAGGTCGTGATCAAGTCTCTGGGGAAAACCTATCGCGACGTGCCCGCGATCGCGGGCGGATCGATCCTGGGCGACGGACGGGTGGGCCTCATCATCGACGTGAATTCGTTGCGTTACAGGAACTGATTTCCCATAGGTCTTATGACCAACGTCATTTCGATGAACGATCGGGACTTTGAACGCGTGCGGGAGATGGCGTATGCGGCCTGTGGTCTCAGCCTGCATCCGGGCAAGCGCGCCCTGGTGTCTTCGAGACTGGAGAAGCTGGTTCGCCGCAGCGGGCTCGGCTCTTTTGCGAATTATCTGAACCGGATCTCGCAAAAAACCGGCGGCAAAGATGAGGAAGCCGAAGATACCGAGGACGGCTTCGCCGAATTCATAGACGCGCTGACGACGCATCACAGCGGCTTCTGGCGCGAGCCCGAGCACTTCCTGTTTCTGCAGCGGAAAATCATGGCCGGGAGTCCGGCCAGGCTGCGAATCTGGTCGGCGGGCTGCGCAACCGGCGAGGAGCCCTGGACGATCGCCATGTGCGCGCTGGAATCGGGGGCCACGAACTGCCGCATCCTGGCTTCGGACGTTTCCCGCCGCGCGCTCAACGCGGCCGCGCGTGGTGTCTACGATCAATCGCGGTTGCGCGATCTGCCGCGGGGCTGGCGGAGCCGATACTTCGAAAAGGACGGCGCGGACGGCGATATGCGGGCGTCGGAAAAAGTGCGCGCGCTCACCGCCTTCCGGCCGCTGAACCTCCTGCACCCCTTTCAGCGTCTCGGAAGCTTCGAGGCGATTTTCTGCCGTAACGTGATGATCTATTTCGATCGGCAGACGCGGGACGATCTGATCGTGCGTCTGGCGGCGCAGGTGACGCCGGGAGGATACCTTTTTCTCGGCCACTCGGAAACGCTTCTGCGCGTGCCGCCGGGCCTTCAGTACGTGCAGCCCGCCGTCTACAGGAAGCGATGATGCCTGCCGAATCCGGAGAGGACACGATCGTGGTCGGCATCGGCGAACTCCGCGTGGCCTCGCCGCCGGCATTGTGGGTCGCCACCTATGCGCTCGGTTCCTGCGTCGCTGTCGTCGCGTGGGACCGGAAATTGAAGATCGGGGGGCTGCTTCACGCCATGCTTCCCGATTCGTCCATCGATCCGGTCAAAGCGAGATCCCGTCCCGGCGTTTTCGTCGATACGGGAGTTCCCGCGCTCCTGCGCGATCTCCTGGGGAAAGGCAGCGCGAAGGAAGAACTCCGTTGGTGTCTGGCCGGCGGAGCGAACATGATGGCGGACGCGTCGCACTTCGAAATCGGCAGGCGGAATCACCTCGCAGTCAGGAACGTTCTCTGGAGGTTGGGCGTCTTCGTCTATCAGGAGGATACGGGCGGCGGCGAGTCCCGAACCATCCGGCTGGATCTGCGGACAGGGCGCATCGATCTCCGCAAATCCTCCGGATTCGAGCAGGTGCTGATCCCGCCGGCGCCGAGTGACGTAAGAGAGGAGTCCCGATGATCCGGTCAGTCCGGTTCCATCTACGCCCCGGCGGCCTGTTCCATCACGAGACGGGGCAGGCGGGATTCCAGAACTTTCATCCGCGCCGAAAGCGTGGTTCGCTTGAGGCGCAGCAGATCGGCCGCGGCTCTCTTGTTCCCTCGGGTTCGGGCGAGCGCCTGGGTCAGCAGATCGAGTTCAAAGGTTTCAATCGCCTTTTGGTAATCCAGTCCTTCGCCCGGCAGCGACGGCCTCGAAATCTGCTGACGCCCGGCCGCGGGCTCGAATACGGGCGGGTCGAGACGAATATCCGAAGCGAAGATGCTCGCCCGCGTTCCGCTGAGGATAATGGCCGTTTCGATGACGTTCTCGAGCTCGCGCGCGTTGCCGGGCCACGAGTGTTCGAGCAGCGGGCCCAGCGCGGTAGCGTCCAGAATCTTCGGTTTCAGGTTCTCGTTCCGGCAGATCCTGGCCACAAAATGGCGCGCCAGAACCGGGATATCGGCCGGACGTTCCCGCAGCGGCGCGAGCGAGATCTGAAAAACGTTAAGCCGGTAGTAAAGGTCCTGGCGAAACGAACCGTTGCGCACTTTCTCCCGGAGGTTGGCATTCGTCGCGGCAATCACCCGAATGTCGAGGCGAATCCGCTCGTTGCCACCCAATCGCTCCACCTCTTTTTCCTGCAGAACGCGCAGGAGTTTCGCTTGAATCGCAACCGGCATATCGCCGATTTCGTCGAGAAAGATCGTTCCGTGATTGGCGGCCTCAAATTTTCCCACGCGGGCCTGGACGGCTCCGGTGAACGCACCGCGCGCATGGCCGAACAGTTCGGCTTCGAGCAGGGGTTCCGGAATCGCGCCGCAGTTCACGGCAACCCACGGGCCGCGCGCGCGACCGCCGGATTGGTGGATCTCTCGCGCCACAACTTCTTTGCCGGTGCCTGTCTCGCCCTCGATCAGAACATTGCAATGTCGGCTCGCGACCAGATCGATATCCGCGGCGACGGCCTGCATCGCGCGGCTCATGCCGATCAGGTTCCTCCCGGGCCGGCAGCGAGTCGAGGATGGTTCCGCAGGGGCGCCGATCGCTCTTTCCATCGCTCGCTCCATGGCGTCCTCCATGGCGTTTTCCATCTCCTCGGGCGTCGAAATAACGTGAGCGGCCCCCGCCTTCATAAAGGAAACAGCCGAACGGGCGGTTGCGTAGGGCGCGCAGATCCAGACCGGGCAAATACCGCGCATCCCATCGATATGATCGAACGCTCGGCCCGCATCGTTCGCATCGAGCACTTCAATGATCAGCACCGGAGACGGATGGCGCGAGGCGACGCTCGCCGCGTCCTCGGCGGAATCGACGGCGGTCGCGTCACCGCGGCCCGGCGCGAACGCCGATTCTTTGCCGGAAGCGGATCTCAGCCACATCAGGTTCATAGCGCTGTTTCTTCTATCGGCCCGGGCGCTGAAAACTTTAGCGGATTTTTTTGGCCGGACAGGCGGCCTGGGGCTAATCCTCGAGGCGCCTGCCGCCGATAAGTAATCAGCGCGTAGTGGTGTCGTTCGGGACATCCCGGCCACCTGGAAAGGAAAAATCGTGATAAACCACAACACCCTGCTGCGAAGCATCGTCGACGCCACGGCGGAAGTCTTCTCGACCATGCTCGATATGCGGGTGCAACACACCGGAGTCGCTTCCGAAGGCAAAGCGCCGGAACACGGCATCGTCTCGCTGGTGGGAATCACCGGGGAATGGGGCGGTTCCGGAGTGTTCTCCTGCACGCCGGTTCTCGCCAGAATCGTCTGCACCCGGATGCTCGGCACGAAACTCGACGCGAGCGGCCCGTCGATTGACGACGATGTTCTCGATGTGGTGGCGGAAATCACCAACATGCTGATCGGCAACGTGAAGAACGGGCTGGAGGAGGTTACCGGTCCTCTTGCCATCAGCGTGCCCACCGTCATTTACGGACGGAACTTCCGGTTCCGCTGCGGCTCCGGCCTGCGGGCCCTGACGGTCTGCTTCGCCGTTGAAGAGGAACGATTCGAGGTCAGACTCTCGCTGGCGCCCGCAACGAAGCAATCGTCCAACCGGCCGCGCATTCCGGTTCTCGGTCTGGCGCACGTCTAACCCTGAGAATTTTTCGCGCGGCAGGCACTCTCTTGTCAGGGAATGACACAGACACTGCAAATGGCGGATCAATCGGCACAAACAGCGCATTCGACCGCGGAACCGGCTGCGACCGCGCCGGTCGAGGACATGAGCCGCCTGGTGCGCGCGCTCGCCGGCAGAGTTCATGCGCGCCTTCCACGCGGCTGCGGCATCGAAATGTCCGATCTGATTCAGGCGGGCAATATCGGTCTGCTGCAGGCCAAGCGGACATTCAGTCCGCAAGGCGGGACGCCGCTCGCCGGATACGCGAAATTCCGTATTCGGGGCGAGATGCTGGATACGGTACGGCGCAACGCACCGCCGCGACTGGTGAACTTCAGACGGCAAAGCGATGTGTCCGAGGAGGAGATCGATCTCGAAAACAGGATCTCCTCTTCGCCCGAAGATTCTCCCCACAATCTTGTCGCGAACCTGCAGACGGTGGCGATCGTGGGTCAGGAACTGCGCCGTTTGCCCGCGCGGTATCAGACCGTCGTGCGCCTTCGCTATGCCCGCGATTTCAGCCTGCGGGAAATCGGCGCAGCTCTGCGGGTGCACGAAAGCCGCGCCTGTCAATTGCATCAAAGCGCGTTGGGCTGTTTGCGCCGCGCCCTGTCGCGGCGGGGCGTGCGCGGCCTCGCGAACCTGGTCTGACGCTATGAGACTGCAACTGGATTCCGCTCTGAACGGGACCGAAATCGGCCAGACCGGCGGCGTCGGCGCATCGAACGCGGACTCGCGGCGAACGGGATCCGGAGCCCTCGGCGCGCAGGACAGCATTCAGATATCCGGAGCGTCGAGCGCCCTGAACAGCCTGAATGCCGACCGCGCCGCGCGGATTCAGCAGCTCACCTCCGCCGTTCAAAGCGGAACCTATAACCTATCGAGCTCGCTCATCGCGGGAGCCATGGTGAACCATGCGACATCCTGATTCTGTCGCAGCCGATTCGGCAGCAGGTGGATAAATGGGCGGACTTTTCACGTCGCTGAACACCGCCACCACCGCGCTGGACGCGCTGACGCAGGCGCTCGGAGTCGCGCAGGACAACATCGCGAACGCTTCGACGCCCGGCTACGTGTCGCAGAACGTGTCGATCAATGCCATCGACCCTTCGGGCTCGGGCAGCAGCTCCGGCGATCTGGTCACCGTAAGCTCGACCGGCAACGCGTTCACCGACGCCGTGGTCAGGAGCGCGACTTCCCAAGCCTCCCAAGATCAGACCGAAGCCTCGCAACTCTCCCCGATCAACCAGCTCTTCGATATCACGGGGACGTCGGGAATCCTCGCCGCTCTACAGCAGTTCAGCACGGCGTTCTCGAATCTTGCCGTTACACCCGGCGATTCCACGCTTCAGGCTTCGGCGCTGAGCGCGGCGGGAAATGTGGCTTCGGCATTTCAAAGCGTCGTCGCGAACCTCAACAGCCAGAGCACGCAGATTGCTTCCGCGGTCCAGAGCACCACCACGCAGATTAACGCTCTCGCGGCCAACATCGCTCAGCTGAATGCGCAAACGGCCGCCTCCACCGAACCCAACCCCGCGACCGACGCCAACCTGCGTTCGGACCTCAACCAGCTTTCATCGTTAGTCGATGTCACCGTCACGACCGCCGCGAACGGGACCGTGTCGGTGCTCGCCGGCGGTCAGTTGCCTCTGGTGATCGGCGATCAGGCATACACGCTTTCCGCCAATACCGCCGCCGCGCCCGGATCGCAGATTTCATCGTCGGCGGGAGGCGATTCGCCCGCGTCGTTCTCGGGCCAATTGGGCGGGCTTCTCAACACGCAGAACAACACGATCGATCAGTTGCTCGGTTCCGGCGACAATCCCGGAACTCTGAATACGCTCGCCGCCGGATTTGCCTCGCAGGTGAACTCCCTGGTTTCAGCGGGCGTCACGTCGAGCGGCGCGGCGGGGGCGCCGATATTCACCTGGGATACGGCCGATCCGACGAATGCCGCCGCCACGCTGGCGCTCGCTCCCGGCGTGACGGCCGATCAGCTGGCCGTGGGATCCACGGGGACGAATGCCGAATCGAACGGCGTGGCCAACGCCTTGGCCGCGTTGCCCGGCTCCACGGAGCCCGCCGATGAGATCGACGGGGTCTCCGCGGAAACATATTTCGCCAACATCGCGGCGTCGGTCGGTCAGCAGCTTTCCGACGCGAACACGGCCTCGACGGCCGACCAGACAACGCTCACGACTGCGCAGGCCACACAACAGCAGCAGAGCGGGGTTTCGCTCGATCAGGAGGCCGCCGACATCACCGCGTACCAGCGCACCTACGACGCCAATTCTCAGGTGGTCTCGATTCTCAACCAGCTCACGGAGGACGTGGTGAACATGGTCGTCCCGTCGACGGGATAATCGCGATGCCCACGGTTGAAAACAACTATGACACCCATCGGCTCCGCCACAACCGGCACCGCCTGGTTCCTCAACGGCGTCGCCAATCTGCAGCAGGAGGAAACGCAGACGGAGGAGGAACTCTCGTCCGGCTATCAGATCAACAATGCGGCGGATTCGCCGTCGCAGACGCCGGAGCTCGTCGAGTTGGGGTCCACCCTGGCGGCGGTGCAGGCTTATCAGAGCAATCTCGCCAACGTGCAGACGGAAGCCACGACCGCCGATCAGGCCATCGGACAAAGCATTACGCTGCTGCAGAGCGCCGAAACCCTGGCGAGCGAGGGAGCGAACTCCGACACCACGGCCACGGCGGCTCAGACCCTTGCGGCGCAGATCCAGAGCATTCAGCAGCAGATGGTCTCGATCGCCAATACCACCATCAACGGTAACGCTATTTTCGGCGGCGATGAGGGGTCGCAGCCTTATCAGTTCGACGCCACCAACCTGACGACAGGGGTCGACGCGCTCACGACGCAGACGTCGACGAGGACGATTGTCAACACGCAGGGCGAAACGGTGTACCAGCCGCTGACGGCCCAGCAGATCTTCGACCCGACGGACGATACGGGAAATCCCACCGCCGCGAACGCTTTCGCCGCGCTCGAATCGCTCTACACAGCCTTGCAGGCGAACGATCAGTCCGGCGTCGCCTCGGCTCTGACCTCGCTCCAGAGCGCTTCGGCGTACGTCAACACTCAGCAGGCCTATTACGGTACAGCGGAGCAGCTTCTGACCAGCGAGCAGTCGAAAGCAGCCGATCAGATCACCTCGCTGCAGGTCCAAATCGGCGATATCCGCGACACCAATATGGCGCAGGCCGCCACCGACCTGACGCAGGAACAGACAGACCAGTCGGCCGCCATGGGCGCCGAAGCTGAAATGTCCACCAAGACTTTGTTCGATTATCTGGGGTGATGAGGAATGGCCAGCAGACAGTTAAGCCAACAGGAAATCGATGAGGTTTTCCAGAATACGCAGGGCCGGCCGGCCGATCGCGCGGGTTCCAAAAGGGCCACGCTGTTCGATTTCCGCCGCCCGGACCGGATCGCCAAATCCCAATTGCGCGCCATCCATCAGCTGCACGATAACTTCGTGCGCAATCTGGTATCAAGCCTCTCGGCATACCTGAGGTCGTATCTCATCGTCAATCTGGTCAGCGTCGAGCAGCTTTCGTACTCGGAATTTCTCGAATGCCTGCCGTCGCCCACCTGCATTGCGTCCCTGGGGCTGAAGCCTTATGACGGGAACGCGGTCCTCGAACTGAACTCGTCGCTGATCTTTCCCATTTTGGAGATACTGCTGGGCGGCGACGGCAAGCTCCAGTTCAGCGCCCAGCGGGAAATCACCGAAATCGAACAGGTTCTGCTCGACGGTCTGCTGCGCCTGATTCTGCGGGACCTGCACGAGGCCTGGACCCTCGTCACGCCCATCGATTTCACCATTGAAAACATTGAAACGGAGCCCCAGTTCCTGCAGATTCTGGCGCCCAGCGAGGCCGTTGTCGCCGTCGCCATCGAGATCCGCATCGGCGATTCGATCGGCATGATGAATATCGCGATGCCGTCGATCATCATCAAGATGATGCGTCAGAAGTTCGATCAGCAGTGGACTTTGCGCAAGAGTGCATCCACCGATCAGGAGCAGTCGCGCGTCCTGAATCTCATCCGGTATTCCGATCTGGCGTCGGAAGTGCTGCTCGCGGGTCCGCAACTTCTGCTGCGGGACCTGATGAATCTCGAGGAAGGCGACGTGCTGAGCCTCGAGTTTCCCGCCGCTCGTCCGCTCGACCTTCTGCTGAACGGACAGACCCGCTACCTGGGAGAAATCGTGAACGCGGGGCGGCGCACCGCGTTCCGGATTACCGAACGCGTCAGCGAGCCGGCGGCATGACCGCGGCAATCGAGGGTACGCCCGTGCCCGCTGTGCTGCACACGCGCTGGCTGGGGGAAATCGAATACAGGCCCGGAGCCGAACTGTTCTTTCCCTCCGGCCTGCCCGGATTCGAGAACGAGCACCGCATGCTCCCCGTCGAGATTCCCTCGCAGAGGCCGTTGGTCTACCTGCAGAGTCTGACGACTCCCGAGGTCTGTTTCGCCTCGCTGCCGGTATTCGTGATCGATTCCGGTTTTCGGCTCGACCTGTCTGAGGACGAGCGCGCCGCGCTGGAGTTGCCTGAGGACGGCGTCCCGGAGATCGGCGTCGACGTTCTTTGTCTGGCGTTGCTCATCCGGTGCGGCGACGGCGTGCGGGCGAACCTGAATGCCCCCGTCGTCGTCAATCTGCACAATGCGCGGGCTCTGCAATGCGTCTCCGCCCACGACCAGGCCGGGCATTTCCGGCTGGAAGAGAACGGCCGATGGGAACGCCGATGCTAGTGCTGCGGCGTCGCGTCGGAGAGGCAATCACGATCGGCCCGGACATTGAAATCGAGGTCATCGAGATTTCGCGGTCGCGGGTCAAGCTGGGAGTGCGGGCGCCGCGCTCGGTGCACGTGATGCGCCGCGAAACCATTCGGGTCGCACTGGAGAATCAGAACGCCGCGGCGCTTCTGGAAAGTCCGCGTCCGCCGGAATTGGAGCAGTTTCTGAATTCCATCCGGGCTAAAGATTCGGGGCCGGATGCCGATAAGTTATGCAGCGGGTACAGCGGGCATCCCGAATGAGGATGAACACGCGAGCGGTAACTCCGTTGCGCGGTCAGGAACAGGGGAGAACCCGGGCCCGGCATGACGCCGGGTACGTATCAGGCTAAGGAATTGGTAATGTCGAATTCGATTCAAACCAACGTCGCCTCCCTCGAAGCGCAGAATTTTATCAACATCAACAATAATTTCCTGAACAACACGATCGAGCAGTTATCCTCGGGTTACCGGATCAACCAGTCCGGCGATGACGCGGCCGGTCTGGCCACCGCCAACCAGTACGCGGGAACGGTCGCCACTCTGACCCAGGGCGTGCTCAATGCGAACAACTCGCTCAGCACGCTCCAGATCGCCGACGGCGGCATCAGCAACATCTCGACCATCCTGAACCGGCTGCAGACTCTGGCGACGGAATCGGCGTCCTCGACCTTCGCGGGCAACCGGGCGACGGTCAATCAGGAGTATCAGGGGCTGCTGACCGAAATCAACCGCCAGGCGGCGAGTATCGGGTTGAATACCGGGGGAGCCAATAACGCGGATCTGGTCACCTATATCGGCGGCGGCGATAATGAGGCCGATTCGCAGGTTTCGGTCGATTTGAGCGGCGCGAACAACGCCGTGGATACGACGGCGCTCGGGATCGCCGACACCAGCGTGGCGGGCGGCGGGACCGAGCTGACCGGAAACAACGTCAATCTCAATAACACGGCGGTCACCTTTCTTTCCGGCAGTGCGACCGCAGGTCAGACCTTCGCCTTCAATATCGCCACTTCCACGGGGGACACGACGGTAAACGCTGTTGTCAACGGCAGCACGGACGGAATAACGGGGGCGGACGTGGTTGACCAGTTGAACACTCAGTTGGCCCAGTATGGCATTAACGCTTCCATCGCAAACGATGGAACTCTCGAGTTCGGCGGCAATACGGCATTTACCCTGTCGAATGCCTCGACCCTCGGCGATGGCACCGATGCCGCCTCCGTGGCGGCGACGACCACTTCGACTGCCACCAACACCTCCAACTACACTGTCGACAGCGCAACGTCCGACAACGCTGCGGGCGCTCCGGGCGGAGCCTTTGTCGGTTTCACGGCCGGCGGCGCGGGATCGGAAACCATCGCCATCCAGAATGCCAGCGGGACAACAAACGTGACCCTCTCCGGAGCCGCCAACGACGGCAACGGAAACGCCACCACCCTGCAACAGGCAATACAGACCCTGAACAGCGCGCTTGCCGGCACGGGAATCAGCGCGGTGCAGGACGTCAGCGGGACCGGCATCTCGTTTCAAAGCGCTTCGTCGTTCAATATCAGCCTGACGGCGAACGCCGGAGACACCGGCGCCGGCAACCTGTTTACCGGGGCGGCCAACACCACGGCGGATTCGGCTTTGGGAGCCATTACGGTGACGGCGCCGAGCGCCAGCGCCTCGGATACTGGTAACGCCATCAACGCTCTCGCCGCGCTGACGCAGGCGATCAGCGACTTGGGCCTCACGCAAGGTGTCGTCGGAGCGGGCGAAAACACGCTGAATTACGCGATCAATCTGGCGAATTCGCAGATCACCAACTTCTCCGCCGCGGAGTCGGGAATCAAGGACGCCAACATCGCCCAGGAGGCGGCGAATCTGACAAAGGCACAGGTTCTGCAGCAGTCTTCGCTGGCGGCATTGGCGCAGGCGAACCAGTCTCCCCAGGCGCTTCTTACGCTTCTGAAGAACGCGTAGAGATTCAGGTTAAGCGCGGGCCGCGGCCTCAAAAATCCGCGGCCCGTTCTTGTTTCGTTTTATGGCAACGTCTTCGACATCTCTTTCTTCGTCATCGACGCAGTCGACGGCATCTCTTCTTGCGCCGCCGACCTTTACCGGCGTCAGCAACTACGCCGCCAGCCTGCAGCAGGTTCTGTCCAGGGCCGTGGGGATTGCCTCGCTGCCGTTGGATCAGGACGAAGCGACTCTGAGCAGCCTCGAAACCACGCAATCGGATCTGGAAGGCCTCGACTCGGTCTTCACGACCCTTCAGGAGTCAGTCCAGTCTCTCCAGAGTGCGGCCACGACGGGCCTGCTCTCTGCCAGTACGTCCGACTCTACGGTCAGCGCGACGGTGGGAGCCGGGGCCTCGGCCGGAACCTATACAATCTCCGTCGACAGCCTGGGCGCTTATTCAACCGCGTTGAGCGACGCCGGCTCCACGCCGGTGAGCGATCCGACGTCGCAGGGAATCAGCTCCGATACAACGTATACCCTGAGCGTAGGCGGCGTCGACACCGCGATTACAGCCGCGTCGGGCTCATTGCAGGATCTGGTTACGGCGATTAACGCCCAGGCCGGCAGTCAGGTGCAGGCGACGCTTGTGAACGTGGGTTCCGGCAGTTCGCCGGATTATCGGCTCTCTCTCCAGGCTGTCAACTTGGGGAGCGGCGCGATTGACCTGACCGATTCCTCGGGCAACGACCTGATTTCGACATCGACGCCGGGGTCGCTCGCCAGTTATCAGGTGGACGGCGTCTCGACACCCGTCACGAGCGACACCCGGACGATCACTCTTTCTCCGGGATTGACCGTCAATCTTCTGGCCCAGAGCGCGGCGGGCGACTCGACGACGATTACAGTCAGCGACAACTTTGCGAACCTTGCTTCGGCTTTCAGTTCCTTCGCCGGATCCTACAACGCCGCAGTCGACTCCATGAGCCAGTATTTCGGCCAGAACGGAGGGGCGCTGGAAGGAAGCGACGTGGTGCAGGGGCTCACCAACGTGCTCAACCAACTCGGCACCTACAGCAACGGATCGGCGGAGGATTCCCTGGCGAACTTCGGGGTGACGCTCGATGAGACCGGTCAGATGTCGGTCGATACGTCGGCCTTCACCGCGGCCGCCGATGCGGATCCTTCCGCATTCCTTTCCATGCTGGGGAGTTCGACCACGGGCGGCTTCCTTGAGTCGGCCACGAATCTTATGAACAGCGTCGAGAATACGAACACCGGAATTCTGAAGGTCCAGGAGAACTCCGTGGCCAATCAGATCACGGCGCAGCAGACGACCATCACCAACGAGCAGGATACGGTGAATCAGCTGCAGACGAACCTGACAGCGCAGATTTCCGCGGCCGATACGACGATCGCCGAAATGGAGACCCAGGTCAGCTTCGTCACAGGTCTCTTTGCTCAGTACACCGGCGCCACCAACACCCAACAAAATGGACTCGCTACTCTCTGATCCGCGATCGTCCGTCGAATGCCTGAAGGAAGCCGCGCGGCGCGGCGATTGGCGCGGTGCGCGGGAGATGGCGTCTCAACTGCGCGGACAAGCCTTGCCCGCCAGCCGCGAAGGGTTGGCCGAGTATCTGAAATCGCTGAATGAGGCGCTCATCGTGGCGAAGGCGTCGCGCTCTCATGCGGCTGCGTCGCTGGCGCGGCTCAGCGCCGCGGCGGGATTTCACCGCTGCGTTCTCAACGGGGCCCCCGGGCGGCAGAATTTTGGCGATTCGACGGATTTCGAACGGCCGCCGGCGACGTCGGGTGCATGATCTCAACGGGATAGCTTTGGCGGGTTCATTGCACTGCGGTGGGCATGTTTCTGGATCAGACAGGTCTGGAGCTTGGCCGTTATCTCAGTTACCTGTCGCAGCGCCAGGAGGTTATCGCGTCCAATATCGCCAATGCCGATACCCCCGGCTATCTGACGCGCGACGTGGAGATGCCTGCGGACTTCTCCGAGGCTCTCTTTGACGCCGGCGAAGCGGTCGTAGACGCTCCCGGTCTGCCCACGCGCAACGACGGCAATAACGTTTCGCTCGACCGTGAAGCCCGTCTGCTCACCGACACGACCATGAAGTTCAATCTGGCCACGCAGTTGATCCGCACGGACCTGAAGAATCTGAGATCGGCGATCGAAGAAGGCCGCTCGTCATGAGCCTTTTCGGCGCCATTTCGGTCAGCGCCTCCGGCATGGACGCGCAGCGTTCGCGGGCCGAACTCATCACCGAGAACCTCGCCAACGCCGACACGACGCGTACGCCGGAGGGCGGCCCGTATCGGCGAAAAGACGCTGTATTCACCGCATCGCCCGTTTCGTACTCGTTCGCGGACGAGCTGTCGGCGGCATCCTCGGAGAGCCAAGGCGTTGCCGTGTCGGATGTGATCACCGATGATCGCGATCCCGAGCGGCGGTATATGCCGGGCCATCCGGATGCCGATGCCCAGGGTTATGTCGCATTTCCCCGCATCAACCCGGCCGAAGAGATGGTGGATCTGATGAGCGCCTCCCGCGGTTATGAGGCGAATGTCGCGGCGATCGCGGCTGTGAAAGACATGATCTCAAAATCGATCGACCTGTTTCGATAGACGAAAAATCGCATGAACATCGCCCCCATCCAAGCGTTGAGTTCGATCACCGGGACTGCCGCATCAGGTACCGGCGGAAGCGGCTTCTCCGAAGTCCTCGGCAGCGCCATCGGCGCCGTCGAACAGTCGCAGCAGACCGCCAAAACAGCCGCCCTGAACCTCCTGACCGCCGGAAACGGCGACGTCCACACGGTCGCTTTGGCGGCTCAACGCGCGGAACTTTCGCTCGAGTTATTCCAGCAGGTGAGAAATAAGTTCGTTTCAGCCTACCAGGAAATTATGAAGATGCCGATGTAGGCATTTGAGCGATGAATCAACTGGCCACAATCTGGAAATCCTTAAGCCGAAATCAGCGGATTTCCGTTGTCGTCGTTCCCGTCCTGATCTTCGCCGCGGCGTTCGCCCTGCTGAAGTGGAAGCACGAAAGCGGCTTCCGTACTCTTTACAGCGCGCTGGCCCCCGAAGACGCCGCCGCCGTGATCCAGAAAATCCGCGAGTCGGGAATTGAATACCGGCTCGACGAAACGGGCGCGAGCGTACTCGTCCCGGCCGACAAACTGGCCGATGCCAGACTCGCGCTGGCGGGCTCGGGGCTGCCCAAATCCGGCCGGATCGGGTTCGAGCTCTTCGACCGCACGAATCTCGGCGCGAGCGACTTCGCCGAACAAGTGAATTACCAGAGAGCGCTCGAAGGCGAACTGGAGCGCACCGTGGCGACCCTGTCCGAGGTGGAGGAGGCGCGGATTCACATCACATTTGCGAAGGATTCGGTCTTTCTGGACGAGAAAAAACCGTCCAAGGCGACCGTTGTCCTCCGTCTCAAACGCAGCGCGCGCCTGCCGCAGCCGAGCGTCTTTGCGATCGCGAATCTGGTCGCGAGCGCCGTCGATGGCCTCGATCCGGATTCGGTCGCCATCATCGACGGGAACGGCCGGCTGCTCAACCGGCCCCGCGCGGAAGGCGACGCCGACGCGCGGGTTGCCGCGGCCGATCTGGACTATCGCGGCCAGGTCGAGTCCGAGCTGCTGACAAAGATCAACACGGCCCTCAATCCCCTGCTCGGCCCCGACCGCTTCCACGCCAGCGTCAGCGCCGATTGCGACTTCTCCACCAGCGAGGAGAACGAAGAGACGGTGGACCCCGCGAAATCGGCGGTGTTGACCTCCCAAACGACGGAGGAATCGAGCGGGGGACTGATGGCCGGCGGGACGCCCGGCACGGCGTCGAACCTTCCCCATCCCGCCGCTCGCGCCACTGCCGGGCCGTCGGGTTTGTCGCGCCGCACGGAGAATGCTTCTTTCCAACCGAGCCGGCTCGTGCGCCATACCGTCTCCCCGAAGGGCGCGATCCGAAGGATCTCGACCGCCGTGATCCTCGATCAGAGCGTCCGGTGGGAAGGCAGCGGCGCCAGAGCCAGGAAGGTTCTGGTGCCGCCCTCGGCGGAAACGCTCAAGGGAGTGCATGACATCGTTGCGGGAATCACCGGCTTCTCGGAGCAACGCGGCGATCAGATCATCGTTGAAACGCTGCCCTTCGAGAACACGCTCGAAGCCGAGCCCCCCGGCGCGCCGGCCGGGCCTGTCAGGCCGATGCCTCCGCGCGTCGATATCAGGAGTCCCATTGTCCTCACCGGCTCGGCTCTTGTTCTTTTGCTGGCAGCGGGTCTGGTTTTCGTTCTGTTGCGGCGCGGGCCGCGCGCTGCGGCTCAGGATACTGCGCCGGCGGCAATAGCCCAAGGCCAATCCCAGGACGGCGCGGGTCAGGCGTCCGTCGCGAGCCGGATCGAGTCGCAGTTGTCGGAAAACGAGGCCCAGCGGGCGCAGCTGGAAGCGGAGGCGCTCAGCCGCATCAAACTTCCGGCCAATACCAAGAAAACCGAGGTTCTGGTCAGGCACATCCGCGATTCGGTGCATAAGGACCCCGCCAACGCGGCCAATGTCCTTCGCAGCTGGATCTCGGACGCGGATACGGCGCGTACGTCATGATCGCGAACGTCGCTCCCAAGACCGCCGATCCCTTGACGGGTATCCGCAAGGCGGCGATGCTGCTGATCCTGGTGGGCGATAAGTCCAGCGCGGAAATGGTGAAACTGCTGTCGGACGACGAAGTCCAGCAGGTCAGCCGTGAAATCGCGCGTCTGGAGGCGATCTCCTCGGAAAACGCGGAATCGCTGCTCGAGGAGTTCTATCAGATGAACATGGCGCACGATTTCGTCGTGCGCGGCGGCCTGGATTACGCCAAGAAGATGCTCCTCCAGGCGTTCGGCCCGGACATGGCCAGGAAACTGATCGACCGCCTGACCAAGGCGATGGGCGGCGAATTCGCCGGTCTGGATGTGTTGCAGAAAGTCGATCCGCAGCAACTGGCCAAGTTCATCCACAACGAGCATCCGCAGACGATCGCTCTGGTCCTCTCGCACCTGAACGCCTCGCAGGCGGCCGCTCTGCTGATTTCGCTGCCCTCCGCTATCCGCTCGGACGTTTCGCTGCGCATGGCCAATCTCGACCAGATCTCTCCCGAGATTGTCAACAAGATCGCTGCTGTCATCGGCAAGAAATTCAAGTCGATCGGCGAATTCAGCCGCGAATCCTACGGCGGCATCCGCGCCGTGGCCGAGATGTTCAATCGTCTGGATTCGGGCGCGAGCAAGGAAATTCTGGAGACCATCGAGCAGAACAATCCGAACCTGGTCGAAACCATTCGTCACCTGATGTTCGTTTTCGAGGACATGCTGATGATCGACGCGATCCAGCTGAAGGATATCGTTGCCAAGATCGACCGCAAGGTGCTGACCGTCGCCCTCAAAGGCACCAGCGAACAGCTCCGCGACCACTTTATGGGCACCATGTCCGCCCGCGGCGTCGAAATGCTGAAGGAAGAAATGGATGCGATGGGTCCGGTGCGCATCAAGGATGTGGAAGCGGCGCAGCAACAGATTATCTCGCTCGTGCGGCAACTCGAAGCGGAAGGCGTCCTGACCATGAAGGGCACGGTCGGCGAGCAGTACGTGGTCTGAAACGGGAATGCTCTCCAAAGTCATCAATCGACGGGATGCGGGCGCGATCCAGCCGATGAACTTCAAAACGCTGGCGTCCGATTCGACCATGGTTCGGCCCGGCGCCGCCGCCCGGCCGGATGCCGAAGGCCCGAACACCGCCGAACTCCGCCAAAATCTGCACCAGTTGCAGCAGCGGGCGGATACCGACCGGCGCAACGCCCACGAAGCCGGACGCCGCCAGGGCGACCAGGAGGCTCGCGCCGAACTGCAGCCCGTCCTGGAGCGCCTGAACGCGTCCATTGCCGAGATCGTCGGCATGCGCGCCGACCTGCGCCGCCGCGCCGAACGGGATGTCGTGCAGCTCGCGCTTCTGATCGCCAAACGCGTGCTGCATCGTCAGCTCAGCGTCGACGAAGACGCGCTCACCGCGATTGCGCGAGTCGCCTTCGAGCGCCTGACTCGTTCCGAGTCCTACACGCTTACCGTGCATCCGCGGTTTGCCCCGTCGGTGGCGGCGGCCGTGCCCGCGAGCCAGGCGGCCCGCGTCGAGATCCGGCCCGATCCAAATTGCGCACAGGGAGCGCTTATCATCCATTCGGCCGAGGGCGTCATCGACGCTTCCATCGACGTGCAGCTTGAGGAGATCCAACACGGTCTGACCGACCGTCTGGGCGCCGGATAAATCGGAACGAAAAAATATTATGAGCACCGCAATCGAAATCGACCTCAGCCGTTACGCCGCCGTGATGGACCGCATCCAGCCCGTGCGCATGGAAGGCGAGGTGGTGGAACTGGTCGGACTGATCGTGGAGTCCCGCGGGCCGGCCGCGGCCATGGGGGATTTCTGCGAGATCCGCACGCGCACGGGACGCGCCGTCCGCTCTCAGGTAATTGGTTTCCGCGAAGGCCGGCTGCTTCTGATGCCGCTCGAAGAGACGGACGGCCTCTGCCTCGGCGACCGCGTCATCGCCCGCGGAGGCGATGCCGATGTGGACGTCTCCCCACGCCTGCTCGGACGCGTGCTGGACGGATTCGGCGAACCGATCGACGGCGGCGGCCCCATTCACGCTACGGAGTCCCGGCCGCTCCGCGCCTCTCCTCCCAACCCCATGGATCGCGCGCATATCGAAGAACCGCTCGCCACGGGCATTCGCGTGATCGACGGACTTCTGCCCTGCGGCAAGGGCCAGCGCATCGGCATCTTCGGCGGCAGCGGCGTGGGGAAGAGCACGCTGCTCGGTTCCATGGCGCGCTCCAGTTCCGCGGGCGTCAACGTCATCGCGCTGATCGGCGAGCGCAACCGCGAAGTACGCGCATTTATCGAGCACGATCTCGGTCCCGAAGGCATGCGGCGTTCGGTGGTGGTGGTGGCGACCTCCGATCGTCCGGCGCCGCTGCGTGTCCGCGCCTGTTTCGTGGCGCTCGCCGTCGCCGAATATTTCCGCGACCGGGGCGAAGACGTGCTGCTGGTGATGGATTCGATCACGCGCCTCGCCATGGCGCAGCGGGAGATCGGCCTGGCCGCCGGCGAACCGCCCAGTCAGAAGGGCTACACCCCTTCAGTTTTCAGTCTGCTCCCGCGGGTCTGCGAACGCGCGGGCAATTTCAATCCCGGATCTATTACCGCGTTCTTCACCGTTCTGGTCGAAGGCGACGATTTCAACGAGCCGATCTGCGATGCCGTGCGCGCGATCCTCGACGGCCACATCACACTCGACCGCGCCTTGGGCGCCGCGGGGCATTACCCCGCGATCCAGGTGCTGGATTCGGTGAGCCGTCTGCAGTCGCGGCTGGCGACGCCGGAACAGGCCGACTACGCGAGGAGAATCCGCGAAGCGCTGGCGATCTACCGCCAATCGGAAGACCTGATCAATCTGGGCGCGTACGCGGCCGGCAGCAATCCGAAACTGGACGCGGCCATTCGGTCCCGGAATGAGATCGCGAAATTCCTGCGCCAGGGGCCGACCGACCAGACATCGCCCGCCGAGACCATTCGGCAGATGGGCGCGCTCGCCCAAATGATTCAGTGAAGCCGACCCGGTGAAGGCATTCGATTTCCGTCTCGAGAAGGTCCTGCGCTGGCGCGAGACGCAGCTTCATCTGCACAAATCGCGGGTCGCCGCCGCAACGGCGGAGGTTGTGCGAATCCAGGGCGCGATCGAGATGCTGGCTGCGGAATGCGTGAAGAGCGCGGGATTGATCGCACTGGATCCGGCAGCGGTCGTGTTTACCGCGTACGCCGGGTTTGTGGATAGAAGCCGCGCGCGGACCCGCCAACTCAAGGACCAGCTGGCGAAGGCGAAGCGCAATCTCGCGGCGGAGACAGACCGTCTGGCGGAAGTGAACCGGAAACTCCGGCTGCTGGAAAACCTGAAGTCGGGCCAACACGACGAATGGCAAAGGGAATTCGACCGCGAAATCGCAGCCTTTGCCGATGAGACCTTCCTCGGAAGGCTACAATCGAAGAAACAGCCGGGCGCGTAGCTCAGGTGGATAGAGCATTAGCCTTCTAAGCTAAGGGTCGCTGGTTCGAGTCCAGCCGCGCCTACCAGCTCAATACGAACTCTGGTTTGGCCCGTAGATCTGATTCACATGGGCCGTCATTCCCGGACCGGTTTGCCCCGACCCAGGCGGTGGTTGTTTTTGCACAATGGTTTGCTCATTCCAGTCGGGCGATCTGCCACCGCGGCTGCACCCCACCGATGCCAGCCCGAGCCCTATCAGTATTGGGATCAATGAGATTCGCTTCATACACAGCTATCAAAGCACGCAAATTGCCGTTTCAGGAGCGAGGGAGCTTTCGGCCCCGAAAGCTCCCGCCCTTGAAGCGCGCGCGCAGCGGGCTCCCCAGGACATATGCCTGGCGTCTCCCGTCATCAACGCGCGAAGCGAAACGCGACATACCCGAGCAGCGCTCCCATGCCGGACC
>JASHSD010000475.1 GCA_030036985.1 Bryobacteraceae bacterium | reverse complement strand
GCTCGGGCCTGTAGCGAACCAGGGCCTTCAGCAACCGATGCCACCGGCCATCCTTCTGCCCGCGCCCGTCCGCGCCGATCAGGAATGCGCCAGGAACATCGAGAATCGCGCCGGCATCCAGAAATCGCCAGTCAACCCCACCGCGCGGAACAGGATCTCCGGTCGTGCCGCTCCCGAGCTTTGTCACAACTTCCGTCTTGCCGGATCCGGGCTCGCCTGCCAGAAGAATCCACGGAACGCGAAGGTCGACCAGGCCGCCCACGGTCATATCGCGCAACGCGGCGACCGCTCCGCTCACCTGCGCGGCGATCGCGTCTCCGGTCTTGGGCTGCTTCGCGCTCTCGTGTTCCGTCTTCGCATGGCTCTTCCTCAGCAGCCACAGAAAAACGGCCACGCTTATGACCAGAGCGGCCACGGCGACGAGGAGGAAGATCAGCGCGCTATTCACGGACCAGGCTCACTTCTTCGCGCCGCTTTCAACCTTCGGCAGATTTGTAATGAGCGGGGCGGTCAAGTTCCGCCAAAGAAAGTCGGACGCGATGAACCATGCCGTCACCACAAGAAAAAGCAGAATCCACCAGCGGCGCGGATTGGAAAACCGCCTGGGCGCGCCGCTCTGGATCGTCTGCCGGTAGGCGGCCGGAAAAAGCACGCGCGCCGATTCCTTCAGGTCCGGGTCGCGATTGGCGATGAAGTGGAAGAGGCATGTGCTGTATTCCGCGATATCGCGTTCGCCGGATGGCCCGTAGTATTTGCCCCGGAATCCCAGCGCCAGGGCCATCAGATAAACGGTCGCCGCTTCCGCCGCGGGATCGTCGCTCCGTTCCAACAGCTGGTCCACCTTTTGAAAGAAGCGCTCGCCTGCGAAATTCGAGCCGAAATAGTGCGTCTCAATCAGGTTTCGCAGCCAATAATTGCGTTCGTCCCATTTCAGCCGGATGAAGACTTCGTCCGCCAGCGCGGCCATCACGTAAACCGCGTCCTGATGGAAGGCCACCCCAACCGGCCCCGCAATCCGCAACGCCTCGGCAAGTTGGCGATCGAGAACGGCAATCAGCCGCTGGCGAATGGCCGCGGCGCGCCCTTGGGCCGGTCCGGCGTTCACTTCGACCGCGGTTGCGACGGCCGCGGCAGCTCCCACTCCGCTTGATTCCGCAACCGTACCGGTCGGCGGCGGCGCCGACTGAGCCACGGACATACCCGCAACCGCCAGAGACTTCAAAGCGATCATCTCTTCGGCAAATTGCTGGAACCACTTGATCGATGGAACCGGAGGTCTTGTGAGCTGTGGCATCGGTCAACCACCACCGGCATCGCGCCTGACGAAAAGGATCGCGCCGGACGGACGGCCCTCGCCGCTGAAACGGGCGATCCGGATGGCATCATCCGCATTCCACATTCCGGGAGCCAGCGAAATTGCCAGCAATACAGTCGCAGGCGGAGGCGCCAGGCCCGGTAATCGATCGACGCGCTTGCGCGCCGCTCCAGGTATGCGCTTCGCCTGCAGATCGGCCAGGACGCTCGATCCGCCGATCGCCGCGGAATCACCCCACCCCGCGACAGCCGCTTCGGATGCACCCGTCGGCACCCGTAAACCAATGGCTAAAGTGGGACGATCGAGCGTGCCGCCGGCCCGCACCGCTTCGGTCAGCACCTTCATCTTGTCGCCGCCGGCCTCGAATCCGCCGTCGATCTCGTGGAAATCGATGGTTTCCCACCATCGCGTCGCCGTGGTCGACACAGCCTGTTCCAGAAATGCAAGCACCGGCGCAAAGGAAGCAAGCGGATCCGCATGCCGATACGGTGGATATTTCGGGCTCATGGCTCCTGAAGTCACCGCCGCCACCTGCCCCGATAACGCACACATCAGCAGATAGAGCGCAAAGGGATGGCATGCGCCCGATGCCAGCGCCGCCTCGACGGGTGGAAGCCCTACCGAAAGCGTGTGGGTCTTCAGACGCAGTTCGACCGCCTCTTCCACTTTTCCGCTTTCCAGCGTTCGCAACTGATCGGAAAGCGCGTGGCATTTGGACCGGATGAGATCCAATTTCGTTTCACACGCGGCGCCCAGCGCCGAATCCGGAGCCACGCGCAGGAATGGCGCCGCGAATTTTTCGTCGGCTTCCCATTCATCGCTTCCCTTCCTGCGCACTCTGACCACAGGAAGATTCTGCAAACGCGCGGGCGGATGATCGCCTGGCCAAAGTTCGAGCCTGGGTCGAAGTCGGGGAATCACGACGGCGCCATCGCCGGAATTATCGTCCGCTGTCGCCTCTCCTTCGTATGAGACGTAGCGCGCCAATTCTCCCCTGGTCGAGAGCGAGAACTGCTTCGGAACTGTGAGGTGCACCATGAACGACGTGGCGCCGATTTGTTCGCCGGCTTTATTCAAATCGAGCTCGAGGTGCTGCCCTTCCCCGTCGCAGTCGATCGCGTATCCGTCGGGCATCACAGCCGCCGCCCGGCCGATACGGAGAATTATTCCGTCGCGAATTTTATATTCAAGTTCGGTGAATCCCCACGCGTGGCTTGCGCCGGCCTGTGCGATCGACCAGGGGATGAGGCCCTCATACCGCCCCGCAAGTTGCTGGAAATGCTGCGGCATGAGCAGCATGCCCTCGTACCACTGAACCGGATCGGGAATTACTGGCACCGGTTGTAATTAGAATATTTTTGCCGACTACTTGGCAAGT
>JASHSD010000474.1 GCA_030036985.1 Bryobacteraceae bacterium | reverse complement strand
TCCGAGTTTCTGCGGGCGCAGGCCAGGCAGCAGCAGGCGCTGGAGAATCTGGTGCAGCGCGAAATCGAATGGCTGCGGCGCGGCGCCAAAGCGCGCACCTCGAAATCGAAGGCGCGCATCGACGATGCCTTCGCGCTGCAGGAGCAGTTGGCCGAAGTCACCGCGCGCAATCGCAAAGGAACCACCACCATCGATTTCAACTCCTCCGGCCGCCTGACCAAACGCCTGCTCGCCTGCGAAGGAATCTCGAAAAGCCTCGGCGGGCGCCTGCTCTTCGAAGGGCTCTCATTCTCCCTCGGACCCGGCATGAAACTCGGCGTGCTCGGCGCCAACGGCAGCGGCAAATCGACTCTGTTGCGCATCCTCGCGGGCGAAATCGAACCGGATGCCGGCGAAGTGCGCCGAGCCGAAGGACTGCGTGTCGCGTGGTTCGAGCAGAATCGCGACCGCCCGGACCTCGATCAGCCCCTGCGCCGCGCGCTCGCGCCCGAAGGCGGAGATTCGGTCATATTTCGCGATCGTTCGCAGCACGTCGCCGGATGGGCCGCGCGTTTTCTCTTCAGCCCGGAGCAGCTCGACCTCCCGCTCAACCGGCTCTCCGGCGGCGAACGCGCGCGGGTTCACATCGCGCGTCTGATGCTTCAACCCGCCGACGTTCTGCTCCTCGACGAGCCCACCAACGATCTCGACATTCCGACGCTGGAGGTGCTCGAAAGCAACCTGCTCGATTTTCCCGGCGCGCTGGTTCTCGTGACTCACGACCGGTTCCTCCTCGGCCGGCTTTCGAAGGCCATTCTCTCGATGGATGGCGAAGGCGGCGTGGAATTCTTCGCGGAACTGGCGCAATGGGAGCAGTGGAACGCGTCGCGCAAGGCACAGTCCAGGTCGGCCGCGAAGCCGAAGCCCACCGCCGCAGCCTCCCCGCGCAAAAGGCTGACGTATCTCGAAGCGCGCGAATGGGAGCAGATCGAAAACAACATCGCGCAGGCTGAAGAAGCGTTCGAAGAGAAGCGCCGTCAACTCGAATCGACGGAAATCGTCTCCGATCCCGTCCGCCTCACAGACGTAGTGGCAGCGATCGATCTGGCGCAGGCCGAAGTAGATCGCCTTTACGCCCGCTGGGCCGAACTCGAAGCCAAGCAGGCTGCGTCTTAATCCGTCTAACCGGCCAATGAGACAATCTGTCTTTGTCGCGCGGGAAATGCCGGTAAGCTCAACCGATTCCGCGAACGCCGTCGAATTCGATCGCGTCGCGAAAAACTACGCCATTTACGAAACGCCCTTCGACCGTTTCCGCGAGCTTCTCTGTTTCGGCCGGCGATCTTTCCATCGCGATTTTCAGGCGCTGCGCGATCTGAGCTTTTCCATTCGCCGCGGCGAGGTCTTCTGTATCATCGGCGAGAACGGATCGGGCAAGAGCACCACCCTCCAGATCGTCGCCGGCATCCTGCGGCCGAGCGCCGGAGACGTGCGCGTCAGCGGACGCGTCTCGGCCCTGCTCGAATTGGGGGCCGGATTCAATCCCGAATTCACCGGCCAGGACAACGTCTATCTGAACGCCTCGATCCTCGGACTCTCGAAAAGCGAGATCGACCGCCGTTACCGCGGCATCGAAGAGTTTGCCGAAATCGGCGATTTCATCCGGCAGCCGGTGAAGACGTATTCGAGCGGCATGGTCGTGCGTCTCGCATTTGCCGTGGCCATTAACGTCGATCCCGAAATTCTGATCGTCGACGAAGCCCTGGCCGTCGGCGATACCTCGTTCCGGCACCGCTGCATGCGCCGGGTGCATGAGCTGCGCGCGCGCGGCGTGACCATCGTTTTTGTGTCGCATGCCCTCGGCGAGGTCAAAGCCATCGGCGACCGCGTCCTGTGGCTGGAGCACGGCCGGCCCGTCGCACTCGGCGACCCCGACACCGTGGTCGATTCCTACCTCGCGGCCATGTCCGAAAGGGAAGGGCGCGCCGAGCGACAGTTGGTTCATTCCTTCGTGCAGCAGCCTGCCGTGGCGGCGGTTCATACGATTCCCAACGTCGATCATCGCCATGGCGACGGCCGCGCCAAAATACTGGGCATCGCGGTCCTGAACGAATATGGCGAACCTCTGCACCTGATGATGCCGCGAACCCGTGTCACGGTCCGCATCAGCCTCCGCGCCGACGAAAGTATTCTGCAGCCCGTTACCGGCTTCGTGCTGCGCAATCATTTGGGCCTCGACTTCAGCCAGGTAGACACGGACCACGAAAATCGCCGCCTGCCCGCGATGCCGCAAGGCGCGGCTTACACGGTGGATTTCCACCTGGACATTCCGGAGCTCTATCCCGGCGCCTTTTCGTTATCGCCATGGATCGCCGATGGCGAATCGATCTGCGACTGGATCGATAATGCGATCACCGTGCAGATGGGACGCGGCGAAGCCCAGGTCTACGGGTATATTCAATTGCCCTGCAGGATCGAACTGCACGCGCCGTCGCACGACACGGAGCATTGCGTTGCCTGATTCCGCCAGCATCGAGTTCACGGGCGAACGCGTGATTCCCGGCCTGGTCGAGCCGAATCTCCTGAATGAGCACCTGGCGCGTTACCGCTTCGCGGAGCGTTTCGCGCAGCCCGGATCAAGCGTACTCGACGCCGGATGCGGCTCCGGTTACGGCAGCGCCGGGTTCCCTCGCGCCTGCGCGGTCGTCGGC
>JASHSD010000473.1 GCA_030036985.1 Bryobacteraceae bacterium | reverse complement strand
CAGAAGCTGGATACTTATTCGCAGCGCATCCCCATGGACGCCAATCCGGCCACTTCGCATTTGTACATCATGAAACCGCTCGGCGGAGGCGGAATGATGCGGTTGTTCTCCACGCACCCCAGCACGGAAGACCGAATCCGGCGCCTGCAGCAGATGCGGTGACGAACATATCGGCGCGATCGACCGCCAACCGCGTCGGCACGACCGGCCGACAACTCTTGTAGGGTAGATTGTTAACCTGCGGCGGATTGGCAATCCAATGCCACGCGGATTTTCCAGCCTTATTGTGGGGCCGGCGCTTCGGCGCTGCCGGCCACCCTTCCGGGCGGCCTGGAGTCACTCAGATCCGAGGGTTGGATAGTGTTTCGATCGGTCTCGCGCCGGGCAGAAGCCTCTACAGATTGAAATCGACCACCAAGAAGACGGTCGGTTCCTGGCTTCGGCCCGGACCTGCCAAGAGTTTTGGCCTACGACACGACGAAGGACGGGGCCATACGGAAGGCAAAGGCGATCGCTCTTCAGGTTCTTGCGGACATGATCGATACCCGCGGATCGCGTTGTGCACTCGCCGCCACACAATGCTGTCGAGACTCGGTATGCTGGGTGTTGACGCTTTCACGATTTCGCAGCGATGCGTGCACCCTTCTCCCGAGTCGGTTGAGCTCGCTTCCGCCAGGCTTGAGGTTTCGAATCAGCCGCCCTAAAATGGTGCAACGGCCATAGAAGAGTTTGGGCCCTTAGCTCAATGGTTAGAGCAGCGGACTCATAATCCAATATGGGGAAATCCGCAGACACTGCCAGAAACGTAAAAGCCTGATTTTCTGCTGGTTAACTAAATTGTTAATTTCCCCCAGTTTCCAGAATTGTCCCCGCATGGTTACAAAAACGGTTACACCAGGAACGGCCAAAAATGTTTTGGGATCCGCCTTTTGTGCCCGGCCACTCATCCTGACGATTCAAGCTCCCAACGCCGCAGGCGGGGCGGGATCAAGTCATCAGCAGGCGCGATCTGACGGTGGCGATGAGATCTTCGCAGAGGCGTTCTGGGACTCCCACGCCGAGGTCTTTCAGCACGTTCTGTAGAAGCGACTGGCTCAGAAACCGGCCTTCCGGCGACCAAAGGTGCTCGCTGGCCATCCGGTTACGTGCACTGGTCATGAGTGCGGGGGTGGGTTCGTTGTGCGCGACATCGTTACGCAACTCTCGGACGCTCTGTATCGCTCTGCCGAGTTTTTCCAAGTTAGCGTTGTTCAGGTAGTGCTTCGCTAGTCGGATGGCGCACACGTTGTCGTCCATAATGCGATACCAAGTTTCGCCACTCTCGGGCACGACCTCGAAAGGACGTTTTCTGTTCTCTTCGTCGTCGCTGGTTGAGGAACGGACCTGGTTCGCCTGCGGCGCCGGGCTCACCTGGTATAGTTGCCGAGTCGGATGGCGCTTCACCACACAGGCGGACAGGTGATCCCAGAGGGCCGATTCGAAGCACGCAACAGTGCCATGCACAGCGCGCGGGGTGTCTTCTGCGATCAGCGCGAACTCAACTCGAATGGCGGCGCGTACTGCCATCTTTCCCATGAGCACTTGAATATCGCACTCTGCTGGAATCGGCAACGATGCGGCGAAATCGTAAAGCCACTCCATGACTTGAGTCCAGCGGCGCTCGAGTTCATCACCATCAAGATGGCGCACCGCTCCCCAAGCCGCGACAAGGTTGCCGCGTTCGATCAGATCAAGCGCGTGGCGGCGCGCGCGAAAAGACTCTGCGGGTTCAGGAATTGATCGCCGAGGTACGGCGCGGTCTGGAGTTGGCGGATTCGCAGTGGCTCCATCCGCGACTTCGACAGAATCGACCCGAACTTGGCGCCCAGCATGGAGTTGAACCACTTCCTCGACCAACGTGGCGATGACCGGAATCCCGCCTGTCGTGGCGATCAAAATACGGTCGGGAGCAAACTCCCGCAATGCCTGCGACACAACTTCGGCGATGCGGGTGACAACCTTTCTCCGAATCACGGCATCGCGTGGATTGCTTCGATCCTCAAGTGATTCTGTGTTCTCAAGAAAAGCCGCACGCCGAATTTTGAGCACAAGTTGCTCGCGAAGACGCATTTCCAGGATCGCGCCCGCAAATCGCGGGTCGCCGGGCAGCCTGCGACGGGTGTCGAGTATGAGCGCGCAGTCGAGTAATGCATTCGACGTACGGAGATAGTCCAGGACAGCATCGAGTTTGGGAGTGCAGATCTGGAACGGTTGGTCGGGCAGTTTATCGACCTCATCTGTTGCCTTCGCTGAAGGGGTATCAACAATGCGCCACTCACCCATCCGCCGTTCCAACTCGTCATGGAGAGCACCGCAAACTTTCTTACTGAGTTCCCGTCGAAAGCCATCCCTGACAAGTTGGACATCAGTCTGACCGGTCGTGACGACCAGTAGCGTGATCATCAGGGCTTCCTTCCGTCATATCTGCGCTTGAGCGCGTGCTCGGCGCGCAGTTCCGTATGGAATGTATAGATCTGGCCCCCCTTCCTCGGATAATCATTGGCATCCGGGTGTTTGTGCCGGTGCACGTCGAGCCATGGCCCGAGCATGGCAGGGGCCTCGAAATGCTGTTTGAACCAATCAGAGACGCTTCCTTCGATCTTGACCAGCCTTGGTTCGTCCGGACTGCGCTTCACGAAGTGCACTTCTTTTGCGTCAATGCGTACTGTGCCCCAGCCCAAGGGCCGCGCGTAGCCCAGCTTCGAACAGTAGCCGTCGACGTGTTTTCCATCGACGAATTCACGGAACTGGTGGGGACACAGTGCCAGGAGCACCGCCGCGACTTCCTGTGTGTCGAGATCGCTGAAGCGCACTGTGAATCGGAAATGACGGCCAGGCCTCGAAGCCTCGGTAGCGAGTGTGCTTCGATCATTAAGGCGGTTTGCCTCCGAATTGTCTTCCCAGGGTTTGCTGTTGTAAGCATCGGCGCGGTCAAGGTAGAACTTCCGGCCTTTCAACTCGCCGGGTTCGTCATATCCGGCCGCGTCCCCATAGGTGGCGAGTGTTGCGCTGTCCGATGGTCTCCGGTTCGGGTAATAACGCTGCTTTAGGTAGAGCTCGATCGCACTCGGCCGAGGCATCCCCAGTTCCTTAAGAAACGTGGGCGGCAGAAAACGACTCTCGTCGTTCGAATTGTCGGGCACGATTTCCAACGCGGCGTTAACGGAAATGCGCCCCATGAGCTGAGAGTATTCACCCTCGCCGATCCCGGCGCTTCCTTCGTTCTCACCCGTGTATCCAAGTAACCTGCGAACCGCCGAAAGCCGCGCAGGCACAGCGCCCTTCTCGTCGGGAAGAGGATAGAGTCCCTCGCGCTCATTTATCCAGTTCTTTCGGCGAACCGTGTCCTGATACGCCCACCGGTAATAATAGTGCCATCCGAACGAGACGATTCGCTTTTTCTTGGTATCCCACTCAACCCACATGAGGTCGCCGGGCGAGAAAACGACACTCCCGGCGGCTTCGAGAATCCGATGCCGAGCGTCACCACCCGTAACGGCACCGGGTACTTCGGGGTGACGCTCACTGAAGTGTCCGTGGATAAGATCGGTGAGATGGCGTAACGTATTCAGGTATCCTTCCTGCACCTCCCGAGGCACCGAAATCGTTTCCACCGGCGTGTCAGGGTTCGTTGCCAATCGCTCATGCAGGGTTTTTTTTGAGTTGAGCTTCTCTCCGGCGCCAAGACCTCCGCGATATCGCGAACCCCCACCTCCATCTGGATCGAAATAGTAGTGAGGAGGATTGGATTGGTGCCGTCGGTCGTATTTGAGAGTCGTGGGCAGTAAATCGAGCGTTGCCGGCACACGGACCTTGACTCCAGGATACAGATCTTCCATCAGCGCTCCACCGACTGGCACACGAGCGAGGCGCGATACAAGCCGCGGGTTCGGCTGGCTGGTAAACCGGCTATTAGGTCGGTAGGAATAAGAACGCTCAGCGACTCTTTCCATGGGCGCTCCCAATAGCGCGCCGATCTCGTGGCGCAACAGTCCTTTAATGGAATCTCCGGGGATAATTATTGGCCTGTGCCCCGAGGGGCCTCGGAGGGGGCAGAGAACCGACTTGGAGGATACCGTGCGGACTGCACCAGGGAAGGTGATTTGGACGGGTTGGCCAGAGTCTTCCATTTCATCAATCCTCTGGCGCTCCCACCCTACCAGCAGTGGAGTAAGGTTCTCCAGCTCGAAGCGAATCTCGCCCGAAAGGCGTCCCGAACTGCACGTACCGTCACGCCAGACTGGCTCAGCGGTCGAAAAGCTATTCGGAAGCGGCACGAACGAGTACGGTGCTTTGCCAATATCCGGCGCACGGGGCTCCTGTTCGACTCGTTGATGTGGTGCCCCTCCGGCTTGGGTGGTTGTCCGCGCGATCCCGACAATGGCCGAGGGGATGGCTGTATCGCCACATCGGTCGAACCCGTGATCTCTTCCAATCTGGCTGCCGCAAGTGCTGAGCGTGCGCGCTGCATTCGGTCCACCGAGTTCGCACAGATCACAAATTCACGACCGTTTCCGGTGTCATGCACGTGCAGATCAAGATCGATCCCCAGCTGAGCCTTAACCTTGCCGTACGTCGTTTTCCCGCTTCCCAGAAGGCGTACGCGAAACCGGTGTTCACCGATCATCATCTATCTCCCTCGTTCAAGGTGAAGCCTACCGGGGTCAGGCCCGAACGCCACTCTCGTACGATCAGACGGTTTTTCCCTGTGAGCTTGGCAGAGAATCGCGTCGTATCCCCGTGCAATCTTGCGGGTGTTGTGAACGCCTCCACCGACTCCGTCCCGACCCCCTGACGGTCTACTTCTTGAATGAAGACCCAGCGGATGCCTCTTTCTGTTCGCGCCGCACGCCATGAGCTTCGCAACAGGAACAATGCCACCTCGTCTACACGGAGCGCGCCACCGTCTGGCCACGTCCGGCCGAAGATCTCAGGAGGGTTCGTCACCGTGAAGTCGATGCTGGGCTCGCACCACCAGGCAACGAATTCGTCGGCGTTAGTGCCGATCACCCGCTTCGCCTCAGATACTGCCTGTCCGAGCGCAAGATCCGGGGTATCGATAGTGCCGGTCTCGACTCGTATCCACGTCGCCTCAGGCTGATCAGTGTGTTGCCCAGATGGTGACCGCCGGTGTTGGTGCGGGCGAAACTGGACGCGCGCTCCGACGATTTCGGCATTCTCCTCAATGGCCGGTATCCAACTCCTGACTTTCGCCACGTCCTCGTTCTGCCATTCGCCCGCCGCCCAATGGCCCCACCCAGATCCCCGCGTTTTATGCCCGCCAACCGCGAGGTGGCGCAATGCTCCGAGTGCGACAAGGTTGTCGATGTCACTCAGCAAGGGATCTACTGCGGCGGCACCGGAACCCTCGACAGTAATGCGGACCAGAAACGAAGCCCGCAGCAGGCGGACCGCGTCGCGTTTAGCGCTCCCGTACGAACCCGCGGAGAACTCGTCTTCGGCGTGCATGTGTAGCCGGGCAGCCTCCCAGCCGTCAAACGCGGTCGCGTCGCAAATCAGGACCCGGCTCGAACGCGCCACGGTGCCGAAGATCTTGCCCGCGTCGTCGGTCTCGTCAACGCAGCCCTGCCCAGGATGGGGATCTTCAATGGACTTGCCTCGGGCGCGGGCGGCTCGCGAGAACTCGTGGCGCATCGACCCTCGAACACTCGATCCCGGCAAAACCGGACGGTCTTGCTCCATAAGGATTGCGCGGTCAGTAGCGAGTTCAGGGCCCGCCGCCGTGCCGCTTGCCCAGGGAGGCCGGGCCCATACGCCGGAGCCGAGGAATTGCGTGGCGCGGTCTACACTATGCGTCCCAACTGACAACATATCAAGACCCCACGGTGGTTCCGTGTCCCCGTTTGGGCGGTACTCACCGAAGCCTATCCGTACCTCCAGTGTGCGGAAACACCACGCGCGCGTCGGCAGGACGACGGGAACCTCAGGTAAGGGGTCGGGGAGGATACTCCGGCCCGAGGTGACAAATGCCTCGTACGCCTCCTCGTCGAGGCGATAGGCGCGAATGTTTTCGAGATGGCACCATCCAAGCCCCCTTGCCACATCGCCACCTAACCAGCAACGTCCTTTCGCCCAATGCTGCGCAAGAACGTAGCCCAGCACCCCTTCTGCCTCGCCGCCCTCGGCGTCTGCCCATGACCAGTCCACCCGAAACTCCAGTGACCAACGTGTGCCGGCAGGAACCACCTCCCGGTCATAAAGCACACCGCTTGCACGGGCACCGGTTTTTTGGAGAATACCCACACCAGCTCTGAGCTTCACAAGGAACTCATCGCTGGGTGCCAGCGTTGCGTTGCTGAACTCCCAAGCGGACCGGCGCAGGCCCGTTCTGCGGCTCGCGTCTTCAGAAACCGAACGCGGCAACGGTTCGAAGCATCGCCGCGCCATCGCGACAGCGGCGCCTTTCAGCCCCCGACCACTCAGAACGGGTATTCCGTCCACCATCGTGAATGGCCTGTCGGACGTGCTCTCTCGGTCCACACCTGAGATAGACATGGCACTTTCCTGTACCAGTGTCGCGGTGTACAGAGTCAAGCGGGTATTCAAGATATCCTCCTTCGCATTTCAGCCCGCAGCCAACGCACGAACATGCGGGCATGCGCGGGTTGTTCCCTAACCGGAACTTTCTGGATCTCATCGAGAACTGCGCGAGCCTGATCAAACTTCCACGACTGCTTCCCCGCAGTGTTCGGGTTCCTCCGGGATAACAGGGCATCGCGATCATTGCGATTCAGGTCCGACACAAGATCAAGCCACTGCGACAAGCTGGGTCGCGGTTCCGACGATTCTCCGGGCGCCGCCAATCCCTTGTGAGCCTCGAACCAGGATCGGGTCCGGGCCGCAATCCTCTCGTCCGGTTCATCGGGAGCGTTGATAACGTCGGGTTCGTGCCTGATCGAAGCGCGATCCGTTGTAACACCAGGAAGGACGGCATCCAGACGGAACCTGCCGAATCCTTCATGGGTCCGCTCTCCCAACCAGCGTCCCTCTGCAGCTTCCCGCGCCAGATCAGCCACGCGGTCGCCGTTGACAAAGTAGACCGACCCGCGACGGATGGCAGCCGCGGGTTGCCGCCATAGGCGAGCGGTTCCGTTAAATCCATGGACGGGTGCAGAGTCCTGTGCCACTGGCGTTACTTCCACGCCTTCAAGCCATCCGGGAATCTGGGCCAGTGCGGAGGCGTCGAGACTCGTTAGCCAGCGCAGGCGGTCATCCCTTAACAACAAGTCGGATGTCAGAGTCAGGTACGCACAGTCATGTACATCCGCAGGTTTGCGGTGCCCAGCCCACTCGGTCGTGACAACCTCAACTGGTGCGCCTCCGCGGCCAAGCCGCAGCCACCGTTGACCGTCCAGCACGGGACGGAGCGCATCGCTGATCGCACCCATGTCGGTTTCGTTTCCATGAAGCTCCGCAGTAAACAGCGTCCGTTCGGCGATTTGCTCAATGGCAAACAATGATGGGTCGACCTTGGCGGGGTCGGGCCGTCCGTTGCGGAGTCGAACTCGAAGTGCCGGGCGATAGGTCACCCATGGAGAATCAGCCCCAAGTCGGCAAACGAACAAGTCCGGATCGGGACGCTTGAGTTTGGGCGCGCCTTCCTTGCGTTCTGCCAGCCGCTGATCGACACGCCGCAGGTGCGAATCAGGGTTGGCCCACCATGGCGCATCGCCGATGGTCCCCGCAGGCTTCTCGCTTTGTAGCGACATTGGCGCAGGGCTGGCCTCCATATCTGCCAGAGCTTTTGGTTCGTTCGGAAGTGGCAGCGCGTCGCTTACCGAAACCCGTCCGGACACTAACAATGTGGCCGCTTGTGAATTATTTTCAAGGAACAACCAGTCCGCCATCGCGCCAAGCAAGCTACGTCCCGGAATGAGCCTCGTCGGGGGAATCTGTGGGTGATTTGACTGCTTCAGCGGGATTGATGACGGAGGAAGATTCGGAGTTTCCGGCAGGTCGCATCGAAGGAGCGCTGCAGCAGTTCCTCTGATTCCATGGCGTAGACGAGCGGGCCGCCCTCGTCATCGATCCGGTCGTCTAGAATCTGCTCGATGGGTTTCCTTCTCAGAGA
>JASHSD010000472.1 GCA_030036985.1 Bryobacteraceae bacterium | reverse complement strand
ATTGCCGGCCGGGAGTGTGGCCCAATGACGCCGATTTTTTCGTTGATCTGTGAGGCCGATCCTACGAGACAGGCGCACCAGCGCCTTGGCTTTCGTCGGCGCCTACCGCTGCAATCTCCTGCGACGGCGAGGCGTTTCGGTTGCAGCGACCAACGGCGTAACCAGTTTTTCGTACAGACCGAAAAGATGCTCCGCGCGGTCCCTGTCGCCATTAAATGCGGCTGGCCGGTAAAGCTTATCGACCGCCTCGTCAAGCGCGCGATGTGCGCGGCGCAGCTGCGCAGGCATCACATCCGTGTCGTAGAGATCGGCAAGCGTGGAGCTGGGGAAAGCGGCCCGAGCATCCAACACGGCTTGTGCAAGCGCGCGAACTCTGGAGCGCTGCAGGTCGGTCGGCTCTGGCCAAGGGAACGGGTTGTAAACAATCCCGACAGAGTAACGGTAGTCGCTCTTGAGCCTGCCCCCGATCTGCCGAAGCCATGCCATATGCATCGCTGAAGTGAGGATGCCGAAATGCCAGAGATCGGCATCGAGAAGCACGCGCACCAGACTGCTCGGAATCGTAGGCGGCGAAAGCCAGGCTATCGGTACGTAGTTTCGCCTTTCGGAGCTTGATTCGGGGATCACGAGGAATGGATGCCTCGGGATCACGGTAACGTGAAACCGCGTTGGACTCGCAGCTAATTCCTGCGTTGGCACGCTCTTGCGCTTCAACCGGAATTTTCGAACTGCCGCGACGCGTTCCATCACGGCTGGCAGTGACCGCAGTTCACCCGGTGAAAATCCGTCCAACGCAAGGATCCATCGATCAAGACCGTTTATGAATTCCTTTGAGCCGACGAACGGATGCATAAATCGCTGCGCGCCGGGCTCGCGCGCCAGAAATGCCGCCCGTTCGCTGGCGTCGAAGATGTAGTTCCCGTCATCAATCGGCTTGGAGCCGATCACAAGTTGAGGAACGTCGCATAGCGGCCGGCTGGTCTCCTCGACAACCAGATGGCGGTTAACCACCGTCCCGGCGTCGAACAAATATGGAGTGATCGCGACGTGCTCGCTTTCGGTCGGGTCCCCATTGATGTCGTTGTAGGAGAACAGGCGCTTCGTCTGGGGCTCAATATCGCGGCGCGCCAAACCGATAATCACCACATGGACGTGCGCAACGCCACGCGCGTCGCTGCCCCACGCGAAGGTGCGATGAGCGAAGCTGATCTCAAGGCCATAGCGTTCGAACAGCAGCGGCCATAGCTGAGCCACCTGCTCTCCCTGGGTAATTGAATTCGTTGCGACGAATCCCACCAGCGCCCGCGATCGCCGCAAATACTCGCCCGCCTTTAGAAACCATGCCGTCACATAGTCCAACGTCCCGCCGCTTCCGCCAAGGTGAGCAATGCGCCGCACCTGTGCCCGCTGTGCATCGCTCTGATACTTCGCGCCGCCGAACGGCGGATTGCCCAGCACATACGAACAGTCCGCTGGTTTGATCAGGTCCGCCCATTCGACTTCGAGCGCATCCGCATGTTTGATGTGGGGGGACTTTTTCAACGGGATGCGGACGTAGCTTTCACCAAACTCCATCGAGAGCTTGTTGTTCATGATGTGGTCCATCATCCAAAGAGCCACCTCCGCGATTCGAGCGGGAAACTCGCCCAGCTCAATCCCGTAGAACTGGTCAACGTCGATCTTCGACATCTGCGACACATCCAGCGCCAGCTGATTGTCCCTGCGCAGCGCCTTCAGAAGCTCGATCTCAAGTTGCCGAAGTTCCCGGTACGAAATGATGAGGAAGTTTCCACAACCGCACGCCGGGTCAAGGAACCTGAGGTCGGCAAGTCGCTGGTGAAAAGCCTCCAGCGCCCTGCGACGGCCACTATCGCGGCGTTCAATGAGGCGGTTGAACTCGGTGCGCAGTCCGTCCAGAAACAGCGGCTCGATAACTTTAAGGATATTTCGCTCCGTCGTATAGTGCGCCCCCTGGGAGCGTCGCGCTATCTTGTCCATCACGGACTGAAAAAGCGAACCGAAGATGGCAGGCGAAATCGCGTCCCAGCTAAAGTCCAAAGCGTTCAGCAGAAGCGACCGCATAGCGGTGTTGAAGGCTGGGAACGGAAGGCGTTCTTCGAACAGGTCACCGTTAACGTAGGGAAATTGCGCCAAATCCGCATCAAGATTGTGCTGACGCCGATTCAGGGGCGTGTTCAGAACCTCGAACAGTTGGTTCAGCCACAATCCCGTGTCGCTGCCGTCCGGGTTCGTCCGCTGGCTGATAAGGGCAAAGAAAATATCTCTCGGCTCGAAGATTCCGGTATCGTCCGCGAAAAGGCAGAACACGAGGCGGACGAGGAAGCGTTCGAGATTGTGCCCTTCATACCCCGAGTCCTTGAGGGCATCGTGAAGCTTGCCCATCATTTCGGACGCTTCGATGTTCACCGGATCCTGGTCCCGGAACGCCCTCTTCTGAACACCAAGGATGAAGCGGAAATCCTCTACATGCTCCGGCAATTGGTGAAGTCGAAAACGGACGGCCGTGCCGTCTTCAAGATCGTACAGCTCGAATGCCTGAAAATCGCTGACCAGCAAATAGCGAGGCAGTTCGTGTTCCTTGAGGCCGGGGAAGTAGTCGAGTGCCTGTTCTTTCGCGCGCACCAAATCGCGTCCCGCGCTCTTCTGCTCCACGAGCAGAACGCCCTTCCAGAAGAGATCGATAAATCCGCGCTCATCGCCAAGCCGTCTCACTGGCTCTTCGAAGCTGGCGACGCGTCGCCGCGTCACGCCGAACACCTCGAAGAACTCGTTGTAGAATGTCTGGCTCTCGCCGCGTTCATAGTGGGCGTCTCTCCACTCTTGGGCGAAGCGGGCCGCCCGCGCTCGGATTTCGTTCCAACTCAGGCGCATATGAATCGGTTAGAGAAAGTCCTACTGTAACGGATCGGAGAACCTAGCGTGCAGAGGCGGTTTCCAAAACGCCGCGCGAAACAGCGGATCACAGCTGCTTTGCGTTGCAAAACCAAGCTTTAGCGTTCCGCCATCCCACTGCTCCGCTACACTCCGATTCACCGTGCACCCCAACTCTCGAACGCAAAATGGGTTCGAATTTTCGAACGCCCTCTGGCCCGGAAGAGGGAGTTCGTTTTTGCGAATGACCCTTTCAGCGGCCTTAGACCGCCGTCCGCCGCGTAAACGGAGGCTGCCGAATCTCCAGACACCCCCGCCCGGTAGGCAGAACCTTCCCCGGATTGAGCCGCTGCTTGGGGTCGAAAAGCTCCTTGAACCGCGCAATGTAATCGAGCGTATCGGCCGGAAACAAGCGGTCCATCAGCTCATTCTTCTCCATCCCGACCCCATGTTCCCCGGTAATCGACCCGCCAACCGAAATGCAGTGGTTAAGGATATCCTCCCCAGCCGCCTTAGCCCGATCCAGTTCCCCCGGCACATGCGAATTGAAAAGAATAATCGGATGCAGATTGCCGTCGCCCGCATGGAAGATATTGCTGATCTGCAGATCGTGCCGCTTCGCCACTTCCGCGATATACCGCAGCGTCGGCGCCACCTGCGTGCGCGGCACCACCCCGTCCTGCACGTAATAAGAGGAACTCACGCGCCCCACCGCGCCGAACGCGTTCTTACGCCCTTTCCAAAGCAGTTCGCGCTCTTCCGGAGTCTTCGCCACGCGAAACTCGCGCGCCCCGCAACGCTCGCAAACCTGGCGGATCTGCTCGGCCTGATCCTCCACGCCCTCAACCAGCCCTTCCAACTCGATCAGCAGCACCGCCGCCGCATCCAGCGGATATCCGGCATGAGTCGCGACTTCCACCATGCGCAGCATCTCGCCATCGAGCATCTCGACCGCAACCGGCGTAATGGCGCACGCGGTAATCTCGGCCACTGTATCCGCCGCGTCCGAAGGCGAATTGAAAACCGCCAGAATCGTCTTCACCCGCTCCGGCTTGCGCATCAGGCGCACGATGATTTTGGTCACCAGCGCCATGGTGCCTTCGGAGCCGGTCAGCAGCCCCGTCAGATCGTAGCCCGGCGAATCCAATTCCTTGCCGCCGGTGGTGTGGACCGTCCCATCCGGCATCACGAATTCGAGGCCCAGCACATGGTTCGTGGTCACGCCGTACGCCAGCGTATGCGGCCCGCCCGAATTCTCCGCCACATTCCCGCCGATGGTGCAGGCGCGCTGACTCGATGGATCGGGCGCATAGAAATAACCCTGCGCATCCACAGCCAGCGTGATGTCGAGATTCACCACGCCCGGCTGCAGCACCGCCCGCTCGTTTTCCAGATCGATTTCAAGGATGCGGTTCATCCGCGCGAACCCGATCAGCACGCCGCCTTCGCGCGGAATGGCGCCGCCGCTGAGGCCCGTACCCGCGCCGCGGCCGGTCATGAAGACGCCATGCTCGGCGCAAATCCGGACAATTCCCGCCACTTCTTCCGTGGTGCGCGGAAACACCACCAGCTCCGGACGCGCCTTATCCACGCTGCCGTCGTATTCGTAAAGCCTCAGATCTTCCGCGCGATCAAGATAAGCGCCCGCTCCGACCACATCGACGATCTTTTTCCTGACTCCCGCCGAAAGCGAATCAGAGGAGCGACTCGACATGCTCAATCATCCGCTGCGAGGCCCATTCCTGCGACGAGACGAATTTCTCAATGACTTTGCCGCGCTGGTCAATGAGGTAGCTTTCCGGAATCAGTTGCGTTCCATATTCGATCTGCACATCTTTCGAAGGATCGCGCACGGTCAGAAAAGTCACCGGATTGCGCGCAAGAAACTGCTTATACGCATTCGCGTCCTGATCCTGGCTCACAGCCAGCACAACCAGCCCTTTCGGTCCCAGCTCGCGCGCCATTTC
>JASHSD010000037.1 GCA_030036985.1 Bryobacteraceae bacterium | reverse complement strand
CCGAGGACTCCGGCGGCGCCATCTGGATCGGCGCCGAGACCGGGGTGTACCGGTTTTCGAACGGGCGCGTGGAAGAGATAACCAAAGGGGTCGCCGTCAGCGTCGTCGCGATCACGGCTGACCTGGTGGTTGCGGCCATGGGCCCTCCAGGCCGAGGCATTCCCGCCAACGCCTCCCTGGTCAGGATCCGGCGTATGGAAAACACGTGGAAGCCCGAAACCGTCATGAGTCTCGATTCGCCCGGCCCCCTGACCCTCGATCATGGGGGCCGGCTGCTTTATGTGTGGCCCGAGAAAGGGTGGAATGAACTGCGTTTGGACGACATCGTCCGGTGGCGCTCCGGGACCTCTTTGCCCGTGAAGCACAATCCCGTTCCCGAGGCCAAGATGCCCGGCGCAGGGCCGATGAAGGTGCTGCGCGACCGCTCCGGGTGCGTGTGGATCGGCTCCGATGCTCAGAACATCTATGATTGCGGCGACAAGAGCTGGCCTTTTGCGCCATTCCAAGGGGCCGCCGTACGCTCGGACTTCCATGAAGCGCCGGACGGTTCCATGGTGCTGGCAGGTTATAACATACTGGCGCTGGGGCGTCCGGGCTCGTTTCGGATCGCCACCCCGGCCAACGGCCTGCCTCAGTTGTTTGCGGCGATTCAAGCCAGGGACGGCACAGTCTGGCTGGGCGGCGTGCAAGGACTCTACCGCTTCGCTTCGCCGTTCCGCATGGAATACTGGACGGCGCGCGACGGAGTCGATAACCCTTGGGCTCTGCAACGAAGCGGAAGCGATGTTTATGCCGGCCTGAATCGGAGCGTAGCCGTCTTGAGCAAAGACCGGCGGCAATGGCAAACTGTCTCGTCGTTCCAAACCATTGGCCAGGTGATGAACCTGTTGCCTTCGCGGGACGGCACTCTCCTTGCCGCGCTGAACCCCGGAGGCGTGGCCATGATGCGGACGAATGGGACGGTTCTGGCCCGCGCTGCAAGCCCGGTATATGGGCTCCGGTTGGTGCGCAGCGCCGATGGGGAAACCTGGTTGGGCGGGATCTCGCTTGAGCGCCTCACCATAGAGGGTTCCCGCCTGAATCTCGAAAATCACCGTCTTGCCACCCAGCCCGCGGCCAACGTCCTCGGCCTGCAATATGAGGAGCATACCCGAAAGCTTTGGGCCTGCTACAACGGCGGCCTTGCCGTGAGAAGCGAAGACGGAAGCTGGCGCGAGATCACCGTGAAGGATGGACTGCTCGTCAATCCCTGCTGGTCGCTGGCCGCCCTTCCGAACGGCGATGTCTGGTACGGCTATTACAACACTCCCGCGTTTGCGCTGCTCCACCCGATCGCAGACGGCCGATTCACGGTCCGGCAGTTTCGCGGCGGGGATGAAATCCGCGATCCTGAGAGCGTGACCCTCAACGTGGACCGGCGCGGCTGGATCTGGCGGGGCGGGAACGCGGGATTATCCGTGGCGAACCCGGCCGAGGCCGAGGCCGGAAAGTGGCTGCATCTGGATCAGTCGGACGGCTTGTCGGGCGAAGGCGTGAACACGGGGAGCTATTTCGCCGATTCGGATGGCTCCGTCTGGCTGGGAATCGATATCTCCGTTTTTCACTACCTTCCACCGTCCGATCTCCTGACGCCGCGATTCGCGCCGCAAATTTACCTTTCGGCGTTCTCCTGGGACGGCGCCGCGCCCAGGATCGCGGAAGCGGTCTCCGGCCTGCCGCACGCTGCGAAGGTGGTGGCGCATATCGGATCACTTCAGTTTGACCGTCGAAGCGCACTGCGCCTGCGATATCGAATCCTGCCGGAACAGCCGTCCTGGCGCTACGCGAGCAGCCTTGACTTGCCGCTCGGATCGCTTTCCTCGGGCAGGCATACGCTGGAGGTGCAGGGACGGCTCTTCACTGGCCCGTGGTCGCCCGCGGTGAACCGGTCGGTTATCGTGCTGCGCCCGACGTGGATCGCCTGGCCGTTCCCGCTTCTGTACGCCATTACCTTGGCCATGCTGGCCGGCGGCGGTTATCTGTTGCGTCGGCGACACAAAGCCGAGGAGGCGGAACTGCTGCCGGATCTGGCGTCCTGGCGCCTCGGGGCGCTTCTGCCGGAGGTTCACGATCTGACGGGAACGCTGCTGGACTCGCGCTTTGAGGTCGGCGAACTGCTCGCCCGCGGGGGTTTCGCCAACGTGATGGCGGGATACGATCGCCGGCAGAGGCAGCGCTGCGCCGTCAAAATTTTCCGCGGCGAAGTCACGAACAAAGCCTGGATTCAGCGGGGATTCGAGCAGGAGGTGGCCGCTCTTCAGAAAGTGCGCCACCCCAACGTGGTTTCGATTTACGCTCACGGAACCGCTCCTTCCGGTGCCCCATACCTCGTGATGGAGTTCGTCGAAGGCAGGAATCTGCGCGAAGTGCTCGAAAGCGGAGCGCTGCCGCCCCGGCGCGCGGGAAGACTCCTGCGGCAGCTCTCCGCCGCCCTCGACGCCATCCATGCGCAGGAGATCCGGCACCGGGATGTGAAGCCGGAAAACGTAATCGTGCGCAACGAGGGATCGCCCGACGAGGAAGCGGTTCTCATCGACTTCTCGATCGCCATTGTCAAGGACGCCGACGAGACGTTGCACGGCCTCTCGCGGGCTGCGGGCAGCTTCGACTACATGGCGCCGGAGCAGGTCATCGGGTACGCGGATCCCGCAAGCGACATTTACAGCCTTGCCAAGCTCGCCATCGAAATGCTCGCCGGACGCCGTCTGTCGAGTCTTCTGCCGGCCGCCTCCATGGATCTCCCCGACCGGGTGCGGGGGCTCATGAAAAACCTGGATGTGAAACTATCCGAGGATGCCGTCGATATGCTCGCGAGCGCCCTCGAATTCGATCCCGCGAAAAGGCCGCGCGTGGCGGGTTCCTTTGCGCGCCCGCTCGTCAGGGATCTCGATTCAGACGCTGCGATCCGGCCGGGGTAAAGCGTCATCGCGCTTCCTGGCCTGAAGCATCCTTTTGAGCCACTTGATGCCTCTTTCCCAGCGCGCCCGCACCTGCTTCAAAGTAAGCCCTGTCTCCCCGGCGATCTCCTCGAGGGTGAACCCGCTGAAATAATGCATGTCCACGATGCGCGCGGCGTCCGCGTCCCTGGCGTCGAGCCGGTCCATCAGAATGCCGATTTCGACGATTTGCTCCGCGTCGTGCACGGACGCTCCGATGAAAGGTCCCGCTTCGTCAAGCGAGAGCGTCCCTTTTCCGCCGCCCCGGCGCGCCGCGAGCCTCTTTCGGGCGAGGTCCACGAGAACGTGCCGCATTGCAATGCTTGCCAGCGCGTAGAAATGCCCCTGGTCACGGATCTGCCAGCCGCCTTTCGACAGGGTGCCGATCCAGAGTTCGTTAATCAGTTCCGTCCTGGAGATCGGCGCCACGTACCGCTCGCGTTTCAGTTCGCGCAGCGCAATATCGCGGAGTTTCGGCAGGACTTCGCGCAGCAAGGCGTCAGCCGCCGCCGTATCGCCCTGCATAAACGACTTCAGCCTCTCGGTTACGGAAACGTTACCGCTCATGACTCCTGCCTGGTATCAATATCTCAGAATCGACGGCGGTTCAATTCAAAGGGATGCGACGGGGCCGCCGCACCCGAAGCCGGCGCGCAATCCCTGTACTTTTCCGGGCATGAAATCCGAAACCTTGCGCAGATATAGAAGACCGCGGATTGATTGGGCGGAACGGTTGCGGGGCGCTGCGCTCCGCTCGTGTGAATCCCGGAATTTCTTGAGCGAGAATCCATGATGAAGGTTCGTGAACGTGCCGCCGCCGGCTTTCTGGCGGCGTGCCTTTTCGGCTTATTCGCAAGCAGTCTGAAAGCCAACCTGATAAACGGCGGAGGGTTTGAACAACCCGTCGCGGGGCCCGGAGGTTTTGAGAGTGGGGCTCTGGTTTTCACTGTCGGCCAGACTTTCGACTCAGCGTGGACCGTTACAGGCTCGTCGAGCGGAAATGTGGCGATTACGCCAGACACAGAAACCGACATAGGCGGTGTTGAGTATTTGGCCGAGGAAGGTTCGCAGTCTCTCGACCTCACCGGAAGCACTGACAACGGTTCGGCAACCGGGGTTGAGCAGAGCTTCGCGACGACCAGCGGCGCACAATATACACTCTCGTTCTATCTGGGCGACGTCAATAATGCCGCATATGCACCTCACAGCGGCGCCGCATCGGTCCTGGTTGAACTGAACGGCAGTCTCTTTCAGACAGCGACGAACAGTAACAGCAGCGGATTGACGCCCGATTGGGAGCAGTACAGCTACACCTTCACGGCCACCGGAGCCACGACCACACTCGAATTTATCAACAACGTTGGGGCCGGACTCGGCTACAACGGCCTCGACAATGTGGTTGTGACCGGCGCGACTGCTACTCCCGAGCCTGCGAGCCTGGTTCTATTGGTCACCGGGACGGCGCTTCTCCCGCTGACGCGAAAGAGGCGGCGCCATTCGTAGCAGGGCATCCTTGTTGAATATTAAGCGCGCTGTTTTTTTGCGCGCCGATGCCAACAGCTCGCGTAGCCATCTTTATCGGAGCGCTGGTTGTGATTTTGAAGAGATCGGGAAATAGCCGGACACGCGACTTCAGTCGCGTTTTTGGGCGCCACATTTAAAGACGCGACTGAAGTCGCGTGTCCGAACCACCCCGCTGAGCCACGAAAGAGCGGCGTTCCCGGGAACGGAGATTCGAAACGAAATGACAAACAAAGTGAAACACCTCTTCGTCGCCGCAAGCTTGCTGATGGCCGCACCCATGGTCCATGCTCAGAGCCTTGGAACGAATCTGATCGTTAACGGCAATGCCGAGGCCGGGCCGGCGGGGACGAGCGGATCGGACAAGGTCAGCATCCCATCCTGGACACAAGCGGGGTTTGCCACCGTACTGCCTTATAGTCTTTCGGGCTATGTGACCCTGAGCAATCCCGCGCCGCCGGATCACGGTTTTCAATACTTCTCTTCAGGGGACGTTGGCGAGGGCGCATCCACACTGACGCAGGTGATTAATGTGTCCTCCCTTGCTTCCACCATCAGCGCCGGGAATATTGAGTTCACCGCGTCGGCATACCTTGGGGCGTTATACGGTAGTGGTAATACAGCGGGAGTTACGGTGGCATTCCAGAATGCCAACGGGCAGACGTTCAGCAGCACTACGCTTGGTCCTTTGAGCTATCCGGTGGTCAGTTCCGGGATGACTCTGGAGCAGCAGATTGGGTTGGTGCCCGCCGGCACGGTCCAGGTCACCGTTACGTTGTCCTTCAGCGGAGCGGAAGCGGCGGCTGACAGTCTGTCGCTGGTCTTCTCGATGCCGGCGCCAACGTTGGCCTTCGGCGCCAATCTGATCATGAACGCCGGCGGCGAGTCCGGGCCCAACGCCGTGCCGCCGACTCTTCCCCTTTACATCCCCAACTGGTCCACCTCAGGCGATATCAGCGTGGCGCCCTATGGCGGAACGGGATGGATTCAGCTTACCGATCCCGGGCCGGCGGACCGAGGCGTTAATCTCTTTGCGAAGGCGACACCGGGGAATTCCGTTATGTACCAGGACGTTGATGTATCCCCTGCCGCTCCGCTTATAGATAAGGGAACTGCGCCGTTTCAGGTCTCGGCGTATCTGGGCGGCTACGAAGGCGCTACCAGCCCAACGCTGGTTTATACATTCTATGACTGGTCGGGTAATCAGTTGGCGGCCACAGCCCAGTTAGGGCCTGTCACGCATTCCGGAACCGGCATCTATCCGGTATCGAACATGGGAACGTTACCAGCCGGCACGCGGCGCGTCCACATTGAATTGGATTTCCTGTCGGGAACTGACAATGGCATGGCGGACGACATCTCGTTCATCGTCGGAAACGCTTCCGCGCCATTCATTA
>JASHSD010000471.1 GCA_030036985.1 Bryobacteraceae bacterium | reverse complement strand
GTATGATTCATTATTAATAGTGAAACATAACAACAAACAAAAAGCAAGAGAAATGTTCGGAAAAATTATTGACGGCCGAGTGCCGCAGCCGCAGGGCGGCGACGGATTTCGACGTTCGGGAAGGCGCGGACGCACCCCGGCGTTGAAAATCGGGAACTTAGACCCTCATTTTTGCGCCGGAAAGTAGTTAAGCCCGTTTTTTTTCGCTGGCGGCCGGCTGAATCTTGTTATTATACTAACTCTATCGGAATTAGTATAATCATGACCATCCGAACTTCCCTCTTGTCCGCCGCCATCGCTGCCTTCGGGATCCTCCAGGCGTGCTCGACCGCACAGCCAACCGCCCCGACATCCGTTCACCTTCTGAACGTCTCCTACGATCCGACTCGCGAGCTGTATCAGGAATTCAACAAGGCCTTCGCCGCGGACTGGGAGCAGAAAACCGGCCAGACGGTGGAAATTGAGCAGTCCCACGGCGGCTCTGGGACTCAGGCTCGCGCCGTGATCGACGGACTTCAGGCGGACGTGGTCACGCTGGCGCTCGCCGGCGACATCGTTCCGGGCCGGCACGGTTCGGGTACGGCCCTTGGCAGGCGATGTAGCGATCCGAACATCCCGACCGGGGTGGTTCGAACAGAGACTGGATAATGCCGAATTGCGGGGATTGGGTGAGCGCGCTGGATCAGGCGGTCGAAGAATGTCCCGGCCGCGTGATCCTGGTCGCGCACAGCCCGGGGTGCGTGGCGTTCGTACATTGGGCCGGCATTGCGCGCGAGCGGGATTATGTACCTCAGGAAATTCGGGGGTTCGCGCCCATTCCGAAACGCGGCCTTCGGGATTACCGGACCACCATTGCGGAGCCTTTGTCGATAGCCCAAATGTTGTCGTCCTTGTCGATGCGGACCGTATGCGCTTCGGACCATGCATACAGACCTTTGCCGATTTCGCGAACGTATTTGCCGTCGGCGTTGAACTCGAGCAACTGGGCCGCGGCGGCGCCGTAAGCCGGACCGGTGGCGCTGTTGGAGTGCGTGAATACGAATACGTGTCCCTGCGAATTCAGCGCAAGTCCGGGAGCTTCGCCGAAGTTCATCCCCGGCGGGACCTGGAAAATCGGGGGCGGATTCGAAGGGAAGTTGAGGGACGGTCTCCTGCGCGAAGGCGAGCGTTGAGCGCAACAGCAAGGTTGCAGCCGGGGCGATCTTCCATCGGGGATCTCCAAATCGTTGATAGTATTTTCGGGAGATGGTTCTTCGAATGAAGACGATGATACCCCTGATTTCGTTGACCCTGCTGGCCCAGCAGCCGACGCCTCCGGGACCTGATCCCAACTCGCAGTACCGGCTCAGCGCCGATTCGCTGCCGCAGGATGGCGTGCCCAAAGGCGAGATCCGCGGGCCTTACACGCTGCCCAGCAAGGTTTATCCGGGCACGCAGCATACTTACTGGGTTTATGTGCCGGCGCAGTACGATCCGGCGGTTCCTGCGAGTCTTATGATCTTTCAGGACGGACAGGCGTTCAAGGACGAGAACGGCGATCTGCGCGCGCAGAACGTGATGGACAATCTGATCTATCGGCGCGAGATTCCGGTGATGATCGGGGTGTTCATCAATCCGGGACGCAGGCCGGATCAGCCGGAGCCTACGCCGCAGAACTGGGGCGACAGCACGACGAATCGGCCGACCGAGTACAACACGCCGGACGATAACTACGCGCGCGTCATCACCGAGGAACTGGTGCCCGTGTTCTACAAGGAGTACAACATTTCGAGGGACCCGGAGCAGCACGGCATCGGGGGCTCAAGTTCGGGCGCCATTGCGGCATTTTCGGTGGCGTGGGAACGGCCGAACGATTTTCGGAAAGTGCTGAGTAATGTGGGGAGTTTCGTCAATATTCGCGGCGGGTATGTGTATCCGGAGCGCGTGCTGACGAGCGAGAAAAAGCCGATTCGCGTGTTTTTGTGCGACGGGCGCAACGATAATCGCGGCGTGGGGCGCGACGGCGTTTACGATGAGAAGCGCGATTGGTTTTATCAGAATGTACGGTTGATGAAGGCGATCACGGCCAAGGGCTACGACGTGAATTATTCGTGGAGCATGAATCTGCACGGACAGAAATACGGCGGCATGATTCTGCCGGATATGATGCGGTGGTTGTGGCGGGATGGGCCGGTGTCGACAGATCCGAACGATATGGTGGAGCGGTCGTTCCGGCAGCCGGGTAAAAAATGACTCCGGAGCTTGCGGATCTTGCGGTCGAGATCGTGCGCTTTGTGGACCACTATCAGCCCGGAATCGTGGCTTGTGAGTTCGTTGATGCAAGTGGCCGCCTTCAAACCGTAATCGAGAAGGCGCCAGTAGTCAGCACCGCTCTCGCCTCTGCCGAGCGAAACTCTTGAGCTCCAGCGAGCGGCGGCTGTGGCGAGGAACCACTGTCAACCGGTCCGAAGGATGCGGAGGTGCGATCGGTCGTTCGGGTGGCGGCGGCGAAGGAAGAGCGATCAGGCCGCCGATGAACGCCGATAAACGCCGATACGAACTCCGGCTTCGCTCCCTCGCGGTCGCGGCCCGGTGTCGTCCCCCCCCTTGACATCCTCGCGAATTAGTACTAATTAATTAGTATGCGTCCGCGGAACCCGTCGCTCACTCCCCAGGAACTCGAAATCATGAAGATCGTCTGGGAGCGCGAAAGCGCCACCGTCCGCGACGTTTATGAGGCTCTGCTCGAACAGCGCAAGGTCGCCTACACGTCGGTGATGACGATCATGCAGATTCTCGAGCGGAAGAAATATCTGAAGCGCACCAAAGCCGACCGCGCCTGGCTCTACAAACCCGCGCAACCGAAAGCCAAGGTGATCGGGGCCATGGTCCGCGATTTCGTCAATCGCGTGTTCAACGGATCGGCCGAACCGCTGCTGGTCCACCTGGTCGAAGAACACAACCTGTCGCGCGAGGATCTGGAAGAAATCGCGCGAATGCGGAGGAAGCAATGACGCCGTCGCTCCTGCTGAAAGACGTGTTGCTGTGGAGCGTCCAGATAGCTCTGCTCGTCGCAGCCGCCGCCGTTCTGCCTACGCTGCTCGGCATGAAGGCGCCGAAAATCCGGCTCGTGTTCCGGCAAGCCGTCCTCGCGGCGTGTTTGCTCCTGCCGGCGATTCGGCCATGGAAGCAGGATGTCGTCTCCGGCGCCGTCACCGTTTCGACCACCGTGATTTCAGCCGTGGCGAGTCCGGCAGGCAGAAGCCATTTTGTATTTCCGACGGCACTGGTGCTGCTGATCTTATTGAGCGCCGGCGTTGTAATCCGGCTGGGATTGCTGGTCTCAGGTCTGGTGCGCCTGCGCCGCTATCGCCGCGGATCGCAGCCTTTGATTCCGCCATCGCCATGGGGCGTCGAAGCCGATCTGCGCATTTGCCGCGGCATCAACAGCCCGGTGACGTTCGGATTCCGCAAGCCGGTGGTTCTGCTCCCGACCGGCTTCAGCTCATTCTCGAAAACCATGCGGGACGCCATTCTCTGCCACGAGATTCTGCATGTGCGCCGGCACGACTGGCTCTTCACGGTCGGCGAAGAAACGGTCCGCGCGCTGCTCTGGTTTCATCCCGCCATCTGGTGGCTGCTGCGCGAAATCCAGCTGGTGCGGGAAGAGGCGGTGGATCGCGAAGTGGTGGAGATGACGAAATCGCGCGATCCCTACATCGACGCGCTGCTGGCGATCGCCGGCGCGGCGCATAGCGATCTCGCTCCCGCGCCGCTGTTTCTGCGCAAGAGGCAGTTGAAACAACGAGTCGCTTCAATTCTGAAGGAGGTACATATGTCGACAGCCAGATCTATTTTCGCGCTTGGCGCAAGTGTGGCGATCCTCGCCGCATTTTGCTGGATGATTACCGGCGCTCTCCCGCTGCACGCAGCGCCGCAGGACGCCACTGACCCGGCCGGTGTATCGGTGGATCTGCGCGGCGCGCAGTTGATGCATCGCCAGGCGGTGAGCTATCCGCGCGAGGCCATGGAAAAAGGGATCGGCGGAATCGTTGTCGCCGATTTGAAATTGGACGCCCAAGGCGACGTGACGGACGCCAGCATCGCCAGCGGGCCGGACGAGCTGCGGAAGGCGGTGCTGCAATCGGTGCTCAACTGGCATTTCATGCCGGATCCGTCCGTCAGCACGCGGGAAATCAGCGTCGCGTTCGACCCGCCGGCGGCGGCCGCTCGGGTGACGAAGGAACCGACTGCGTCCGCCACAACGCCGTTGGCTGTTTCGCCGCAGGTCGATGGCATGGTCGCGACCATTCTGATCAGGGGCCTTTCCGATGCGGCGCGAGATCA
>JASHSD010000470.1 GCA_030036985.1 Bryobacteraceae bacterium | reverse complement strand
TCGACGATAATGTCCGCCTTCAACGCGCCCGCGGACACGATCAGGCCTGAAGCGAATAAGTGAATATCAACAATTCGCAAGATGCGCATGACATCGGCGATCTTTCGGCGGACTGCCTGGAAATCGCACCATCTCTCGAAGGCATTCCGGAGAAAGCGGAGCATACCGCCGACGCCCACGACACCGCGCGGGAACTGGTCGAACGAATTCAGAACCATCTTGAGAAAGGCGTCCTGAAATAGATCCGCCGCAGTCGTTGCGGGACAATAGCAGTATCAGTTCCGACCGACTTCCGCCGGGCCGCGCGCCCAGGCGAGCGGCGTCCAATCGACCATGATTCAACTCACAGGCGCGGGCAAGCGCTTCGGACCGAAAATCCTGTTTGAGGACCTCAACTGGCTCATCACGCCCAAGGAACGCGTGGGCATCGTCGGCGCCAACGGCACAGGCAAATCCACGCTGCTCAAAGTGCTCGCCGGCATCGAGTCGCTCGACTACGGCTCCGTCAACGTCATGAAAGGCATTCGCGCGGGCTATCTGCCGCAGGATGGCATCACCCTCACCGGACGCACCGTCTTCGACGAATGCCTGAACGTCTTCGCCGAGATCCACGCCCTCGAAGCCGAGCAGCAGCAGCTCGCACAGCGGCTCTCCGAACTCGGCCAAAGCCAGATATCGGGGGTCGCGCCCGAATACCAGCAGATCTCGGACCGCTACAGCCACATTCAGGCCGAATTCACGGCGCGCGACGGCTATAACATCGAATCGCGCGTAGGCGCGGTGCTCTCCGGCCTCGGCTTCCGCCGCGAAGACTGGGCGCGTCGCGTGGAGGAGTTTTCCGGCGGCTGGCAGATGCGCATCGCGCTGGCCAAACTGCTGCTCGAAGAACCCAACCTGTTGCTCCTCGACGAGCCCACCAACCATCTCGATCTGGAAGCCCGCAACTGGCTCGAATCCTACCTCGAAACCTACCCGAACGCCTGCGTGCTCATCTCGCACGACCGCTATTTTCTCGACGTCACGGTCTCGCGCATCGCCGAAATCTGGAACAAGAAGGTCTGGTTCTACACCGGCGGCTATTCGAAATACGAACAGCAGAAGACCGACCGGCGCACGCAGCTCGAAGCGGCTTACGCCAACCAGCGCGACCGCATCGAGCAGCTCGAAGCCTTCATCAACCGCTTCCGCTATCAGGCGACGAAAGCCAAACAGGTCCAGAGCCGCATCAAGGAACTCGAAAAGATCGAACGCATCGAAATTTCTCCGGAAGAGAAGACCATCCACTTCAAGTTTCCGCAGCCGAAGCCCAGCGGACGCGTGGTGGCGGAGTTCCGCAACCTGGCCAAGAGCTACGGCGAAAAACACGTGTTCGCGGGCGCCTCGTTCACCATCGAACGCGGCGACCGCGTGGCCTTGGTCGGCATCAACGGGGCGGGAAAATCGACGCTCATCAGGATCCTTTCCGGCGAAGAGCCGCTCACGGCAGGCGAATACGTGCTCGGCCACAACGCGAATCCCGACTACTTCGCGCAGGATCAGTACAAGGCCCTCGACCCCGATTCCACCATCATCGACGATCTGGCCCAGGTGGCGCCGCGCTCCAATCAGACGGAGCTGCGCAGCATCCTCGGCTGTTTTCTCTTCTCCGAAGACGACGTTTTCAAACGCATTGGCGTCCTCTCCGGCGGCGAGCGCAATCGTTACGCGCTCGCGCGCATGCTGATGATGCCGGGAAATTTTCTCCTTCTCGATGAGCCGACCAACCACCTCGACATGCGCGCGAAAGACGTTCTGCTGACCTCGCTGCAGGAATTCCAGGGCACGGTAGTCTTCGTTTCCCACGACCGTTACTTCATCGACAAGCTGGCCACGCGCGTGATCGAAGTTGCCGATGGCGCGGTGCACGTGTTCCCCGGCAATTACGAAGATTATCTGTGGCGCAAGAACGGAGCCGCGGCGCCGGCCGAAGCCCCCAAGGTGGACAAAGCCGAGAAACCCGCCCCCGCGCACAAATCCGCGTCGGCTGCGAAGCCGGCGCCCAAACCGGCGCCTAAAGACGACAAGCAGCGCCGCCTGAATCCCATCAAGCTGCGTCAGATGAAAGATCGTCAGCGCGCCATCGAAGACGAAATCACGCGCCTCGAAGTCGAGATCGCCGATTTCGAGCAGACGCTCTCGTCGTATCAGAGCGCCGAGATGAGCGTCGAAATCGCCGGCATTCTGGCCGCGCGCCGCGAAGACATGACCAACCTGCTCGCCGAGTGGGAAGAAGTATCCAAAACGCTGGAGGCCAACCGATGAAGCTCTATCTTTCCGAAGACGACGTTCTCGCCTTTCTGCCGATGTCTAAAGCCGTCGAACTGGTGGAAGGCGCGTTTCGCCAGCTCGCCGACGGCAGCGCCGTCAATCACCCGCGCCGCCGCGTCATCCTGCCCACCGGCGCGGTGCTGCACTACATGGCCGGAGGCACGCCGAGTTACTTCGGACTGAAGTCCTATTCGGCGCACGCGAAGACCGGTGCGCATTTCGAGGTGCTGCTGTACCGGTCCGCGGACGGCCTGCCATTGGCCACGCTCGAAGCCAATCATCTGGGGCAAATCCGCACGGGCGCGGCGAGCGGCGTGGCGACGAAGTTCCTCGCGCGCGAAGATGCCGCGGTGGCCGCCGTGATCGGCAGCGGATTTCAGGCGGAGACGCAACTCGAAGCGATTGCGAATGTCCGCCAATTAAAGGAAGCCCGCGTATGGAGCCGCAAAGAAGAAAAGCGCACCGCCTTCGCCCGTCGCTGCGCGGAGAAATTGCACCTCAACGTCAGAGCCGTCGAAACCGCCGAGGAATGCGTCCGGGGCGCGGACATCATCGTCACGGCCACGGCTTCGAAGCAGCCGGTATTGGAGAGCGCCTGGGTCGCGCCAGGCACACACATCAACGCCGCGGGTGCGAACTGGGCGGAGCGCCGCGAGCTGCCGACGGATCTCGTCCTCGATAAAGCCGCGCTGGTTGCCGTGGATTCCGTCGAGGTAGGGAAGATCGAATCGGGCGATCTGCTCATCCCACTGAAGGAGAGAAGCGGCGCGGCTTTTCCGGCCGTCGAAATGGCCGATATCGTCGCCGGCAAACAGCCCGGCCGCACCAACGCGGATCAGATCACCATCTTCAAATCGAACGGACTGGCTGTGGAAGATATCGCGGTAGCGGGCTACATCTGCGAGGAAGCGCTGAACGAGCTTACTCCTGGGCAGGCATCTGCTGCTCGACGTCGCGCCACGCGCTGATTTTCAGCCGGCGGCAAACCCAGCAGAGCTGCTCGCTCGCCCCCGCGGGAATTTCCGCCGCACAGACGACGCACTTGGCGGGGGGCTTCGCGCGATCCGTCGAAAGCGCACGTTTCGCCCGTTCCAGAATCTCGGGGGCAATGACCGGTTCGGGCTTCGCCTGCGGTTTGCGTTTCATGGCTACTTCCACTATGGCAAATCGGCCACTGCGCCACAACCGCTCCCGTACCGTCGTCTGCCGGCCCGAACTGGAATAAACTTTGGACATATGCGGACTGTGGCTCTGATGATCTGCACTGGTCTCCTGTGCCCGGCCTTGTGTCAGGACAACCGAGAATCCAAGGAGATGGCGATGCCCACCCTACCGTTCTCCGAGTGGGGAGCCTGTCCGTACGAGACCTGCGCGTATGGTCATCAGTGGACCGCGCACCGTTCCGTCACTGTGTACGATACGTGGAAACCGGAACGCCGGCAGATCGCTCAACTCGTGGCGGGAGATCGGGTAACCGGAGTCACTGGTGTTGTCGTCACATCCAAGCCGGGCGCGATCCGCATGGATCGCGACTTGCCGGACCAGGATCTCCGGCGGGGAGATACCGTTCTCACCTACGCCGATAGCGGCGAGGGTTTCTCCGCGGTCTGGTTCAAGGGCAAGTACCATCCCCTCTTCGACGTCTCCTTCGCGAAACGGCTGGATGGCACAGACTGTGGCGGCGCGCATTGCGCGGCCACTTACATGGACATGGGCAGGAAATTGTGGTGGGCCGAGGTCAAGCTGGCTTCCGGCCGCACGGGATGGGTGGAAATGGACCTCGATCACATCCCGATCAGCCTGTATTAGACGCGGCCCATTGACCGCCGGCAGCTACACCTTGGTTCCCGCGGCTACCCTTCCGATCTGCGAATCCATCGCCTTGAGAATCCCGCCAGGCAGTAATTCTTTTCGCGGCAGCCGCTTCCATTCCTACCGCGTCCGCTCGACCGTCTCGCGCACAACATCCGCGACCGGCTTCATCGGAAGCCGCGCGGTATCCGCGAATCGTCGAACCTGATCGAGCGTAATACCGGCGAAGCTCTTGCTCCCGCCGAACGACAACGCCAGCGTATCGCCGGGAATATAAGGCAGCGTGGCGACCAAATCATACGCAGGCGAGAGAACCGACGTCCGCCCATCCGGATACAGCAGCGACCAGTTCTGTAAGATGCATGTCCCCGTTGCCGATCAGCACCGAAAAAACCAGCCGGCGCACGAACTCATACGTGCCCGTCTCACCAGTC